>JAITMW010000136.1 GCA_031277155.1 Clostridiales bacterium
CCGCTTAAAATCACGCTGCCCATATATTTTTTGTCATGCTCGTGCCCCTGCTCCCATTGATATACATCCACATTAACCGTGGACGCCCCCGTGGCGGCAAAATTGGCGTCTGAAATCCGCGTGGGTATAGGACTGCCCATGGGGATGATTGGTATCATGGCCTTTTCCTTCGTGGCCACATTTACAACGGCCTCCGTGCCGAAAATTTGGCGCGTAATTTGGCCCACAACCACATTGGAATTGGGCAGATGTATCAGATAATTATAAATTGCGGCGCCCATGGCCACAGATTTTGCGGGGTCTGTGGCGCGGTATGGCTCTTTGATAAAGCCCGCCACCATGCGCTTAACCATGGGTATCAGCGTAGAGCCGCCCACCAAAATCACCTTGGAAATCTCATCCGCGCCACATTCCGCGCGCTTTAGAGCCTCTTCGATGATGTCGCGGCTTCTGTCCACATATTTTCGTATCATGGCTTCGAATTCTTCTCGCGTAATTTCCAGGGAAAGATTTTGCGGCACGCCCTCCATGATAACCAGCGGATTTATGCGTATTTGCGCCTTGTTTGTGCCGGACAGCTTCTTTTTGGCGGCCTCGGCCTCAAACTTCAGCTTTTGCAGCACGCGCTTGCGCTCCGCATGTTCCAATGCGTCCAAATCAATTTCGTTTTGCTGTTTGAATTTTTCCTTCATCCAGCGTATAAGCTCGCTGTCAAAGTCGTCGCCGCCCAGGGACATGTCGCCCACATCGGCCAACTCCTGAAAAATCTCCTGCCCATTTTCATCCTTGCCCACCCGCAGCACACAGGCGTCAAAGGTGCCGCCGCCCAGGTCATATACCAGCAGCGTTTGGGCATAGCCCTGACGATATCCATATTCAATGGCCGCGGCCAAAGGCTCTGACAGCAGAAACACATTTTTAAAGCCCGCCAAAAGCCCCGCCTGTCGCGTGGCGTAAATTTGCCTGTCGTTGAAATAGGCGGGATGCGTAATCACAACCTCGTCAAAGGTCTCGCCGGCCTGTTCCTCCGCGCTTTTTTTCAGCTTGCGCAAAATATCGCCGCTTATCTCCTCCGGCGTCTTCTCCACGCCGCCCACAATCACCTTTTCGTCGCTGCCCATAAGGCGCTTCACCGATATCACGGTGCTTTCGGGATAAATAATCGCGCCGCTTTTCGCCTCATTGCCCACAACCGCGCCCTCGTCCAAATAGCTGACCACGCTGGGCAAAATCTCGTCCGTGCCGTCAATGCGCACAACCTCCATGCCGTCCGCCGTGTCCTTATAAATTATGGCCACGCTGTTGGTGGTGCCTAAATCTATGCCTAAATAGCTCATATCACACTTCCTCTCCTTTCGTATCAAAACTCAATCCCAAATTTTCCAGCAGTTCTTCCCGGGTCACATGCTCGCCATAGTCGGCAACTTTTTTGCTCATATTCTCTGCAAATATGAGGTCGCCTTCTTCTGGGTCAACTTCCGGGATATCTTCCCACCCTTTTCTTTTTAGCTTTAGGGCAAAGTTATCCTCAACAAGCTCTAGGGCATAGCCTATGTCGTCATCACTCATCAAATCAATCATAACTTGGAATCTTTGTCTGGCTGTCATAAAAGCACTCCCATCTTATAGATATTTCCGCGGGTATCGCTATTCCGTTTAAAAGTCGCCCTCAGACTGCGATGAAACACCGTTGAAGCGTTCGTTGTTTCATCTTGCTTCGTACGATTTTAAATCGGATTAGCTATATTTATCTCTCCGATAACTATTCGCCCTTCTTCTTTAGTAAACTTAATTCTAAAATCGCCAATCCGTAGGCGGTATATATCTTTTAGGCCGCGCAACTTCACCACATCGCCATTAGGCAGCTTGTCTATTCCCGCAATTAAGCGGCGCGCAGTTTTCTTATCCAGCTTCGCCAAGAATTTTTCCGCTTTCTTTGAATACATCAAATCCAAAATCTTTCACTCTCCATGCTGTCGGCCGCGTCCTTGCAATCAATTTGCAATATCTCTACTCCCACTCTATCAACATGCTCCTTTATGCTCTCCTTTGACGCCCTTTCATAGTGCATCACATCGAAAAAGTAAATTACGTCCAAATCTTCCAGCGCCTCTTTACCTCCGCCGCAAAAAGCCAGTCCCCCTCTGCGAAAACAGCGATGTCAACGTCGGAATACCTGTCGTGATTGCCCTTTGCACGACTGCCAAAAATCTTTGCGCTTTTAATTTCGGGAAATTTCCTCAAGGTCTTTATAATTTCGTCCATAACATAATCCGGCAGACCAAATTTATTTAGCTTCATGCCCTTCCTCCGCGAGCTTTTTGAAATCAACATCGCTATCCTGCATATAGTCTTTCATCAGCTTCCATAGCAGCTCAAAGCTAAGCTCGAAGCTTTTGACCAGCCCCATTTGCTCGAATTCACTGAGTTCATGGAGGCTTTTGCCCTCTATGCCACGCCTCAATGTGTTGACCATGCTGCTATAATCCAAATATCGCTGCTTCCATCTTATGTCATGTATCATTTCTCACCCACAATCCGCTTGATAAACCGCGACGGGTCGAAGGTCTCGTTATAGCCACTTGCAGCAAACTCTTCCCCAAATCCCATATCTTCCACGGCGCCTTTCACGAGGCCGCCCTCCTCCTCCACCAGCAGCGTCACCTTCAGGCGTGTCTTGCCGCTGGGGCGCCCGGGCAGGCCGCGTATGGCCACCTCTCCAATCAGCTTGCAATCCTCCAGTTTGTCGTCTTTGTCGATGCGCTCCAATATCCTTAAGTCAAGCTGCGTCATGTCCTCGGGCAGCGCGCCCGAAAGGGTGAAAACATGGTTTTTTTTAGCCAGCGCATATGGGGTGCCGCGGCGTATCATCGGGAAAAACTGCTTTCCCCGCCCGCCTTGAATTTCCAGGCCGATGTCATGAGGCACCGTCACCTCAAATTCAACATTTACGCCAAGGCCCTGGGCCTCCATATCCGGGCTGGACAGCAGGCCCATCTTCATGGCCGCATAATATGTGGCTCCCAGCGAAATATCCAGCGCGGGCCTCTCTGATGTATAAATCTTGCTTTCGTCGTTGAAAATCTCAATGAACATATCTTTGACCCAGGGCATTTGGCTGGAGCCGCCCTCCAGCAGCACCCTGTCGATGCTGTCGGGATAAACGGCGCCGGTATATGCCTCGCGCAGGGCCTTTTGGACCAGCTTGCGCGTTTTCTCAATGAAGTCGGAGATAAGCTCCTCGAATTGGTCCCGCGTGATTTGCTCGACAAAGGGCGGGATACAGAAGGTGAAGGGTATGCGGAAGGACTTCACGCCGGAAAGGCGCTCTTTTGCCTCGCGGCTGCGCAAAATAAGCTCCGCGCTGTTTTCGGGCGGTATGTCCTTTGCGTCCTGGCCGATTTTGTCCTTGATAAGGGCCAAACAACGCGCCAATATCATATCGTCGATATTGTCGCCGCCGTGATGGGCCTCGCCCCCCTCGGAAATCACCTGTAACACGATTTTGCCCTCGGTTTTTTCCACAACATGGAAAAGCGTGATATCCAGCGTGCCGCCGCCAAAATCAAACACCAATATCTTTTCGTCCTGGGCCAGCTCTCGCCGGAAATTATAGGCCAGCGCCGCCGCCTTTGGCTCTTCCATCAGGCAAATCAGCTTGTCTGCCAGGCCCGCAATCTCGCAGGCCCGCATGGTGGCCTTTTTGGCGGCATCGTCAAAATCATATGGCACAGACACCACAAGCCCCGCAATTTCGGCCTTGGGATTGAGGCTGGCGCAATAATCCACAAGCTCCCGCAGGATTTTGGCGGAAATTTCTTCGGGCAGATATTTTTCGCCGCCCACTTCTACGGTCTCATTCGTACCCATTTTGCGCTTAATAGAGCGTATCGTGGTCTCCGGATAGATTTTAAAAGAACGATGGGCCTCCTCGCCCACAACCCATTCTCCCTCGCCTTCGTCCTCGGGCCGATATTGCGCCACAGACGGCATGGGAATCTTGCCAAAGCCGTTGGAAGTGTCGATGGATTCAGGCTTTTTGGCCCCATCGTCCCAATAGCTTATCACCGAATTTGTGGTGCCCAAATCTATGCCCAAAATATACCAATCTTCGGGCACCGCACCCTTTGCTTCTATTTCCTTGCGATATTCTTCCCAATTCATATCCTCACCTCAATTTCCTCGGAAATGCCGCTGGATGGGAAAATTTCCCCAAAGCCCAGGTCTTTTATAGTAACGACGCAGTGTCCGGCGGTTTTTGCCGCTATGTCAACAGAGACCTTTGTGGTGCCGGGCGGCCGCGGAGGAAAGCCTGAAAGCCGCGCCACGCCAACCTTTGCGGCAATGCCCTGCGCGTCTCTTTTGTAAATTCCAATTTCCGGCGCGCCGCCTTGCAAAATGACATATGCGGTGCGCGGCTTTTGCCACAGCGGGAAGTCCCGCTCCAAGATGGGCAAAAAGCGGTATTTGCCGCCATTTGCGCCGCCCACTTGTATGCCCACATCCCAGGGAATTTTGTGTACATCCTCTATGTTAAAGCGGATTTGCGGCAAAAGGCCCAGCCGCCCCGCCGCCGCGTATGTGGCCCCCTGGGCAAGCACCGTCTTGGCGTTTTTAAAATGCGTTTGCAGCTTTTCCTTGGGAAACAGCGTGGGCGCAACGCGCTTTTTGGCCCAGGGCATCTCAAAACCGCCGCCGGTGCATATTATAGCGTCTATGTCCTCAAGCTGGCACGATGCCTTCGAGGCCAAATCCCGCACAAAATCCTCCATTTTTTGGCCGTGCGCCCGCAAAATCCTGTCAACATCGCCCCGAGGCACCGTCACCGAAAAAGGCGGATATGCAAAGTTGTAATACAGCTTTAACGGCGATTTGCCGTCGCCATGGCCCAAAATCATGTCCTTATGCTGATGCGTGAAGGTGTAAAGCTGCTGATGCTCGGTTTTGGACAGCTTATCCATGGGCATCTTGCGATTTTTGCAATAATACCCCGCCAAAAGATTGTAAATTGCGGCATCCACCGCCGCGGTGCTTAAATTTTCGTCCATCGTGGCGCAAAGGCATTTCACATGGCGTTTGCCCCCCGCCACATCATAAATGCCGCCGCGCAGGCCACGCGCGCCAAAATCCAGCAGCAGCAGCCTTTCGTCTTCCATTGCGCCCTTGTCGTGAAAATAATGCGCGAAGATGGCTTCACGCTCCGGCAGCAGGTCAATCAGCACCCTGTCAAATCCCGCCGTCCTATATGCCGCCAGCATGGCGGCTTTGGCTGCGGCCCCGGCAAAATCGGGCACGGTGGCCACAATGCCCACAACCTGCGCCTTGGGATTGATATTGCGACAATTCGCAATAAGCTCTGTCAAGTAAATTGCCGCAATATCAACCAAAGACCTGGCAGAATCCACAATGTCCGCATATTCGCCGCTGCCCAGCTTGGCCGCGAAATCCGTCAGCAAAACATGATAATCCCCGCCATCCACATTGAGGATGGCGTATTCGCCAAAAATCCACTCCCCGGTGTCGGCAATATATTGCAAGGCCGTGGGTGCAGAAGCCTTGCCGTAGCCGCCGCTGATGTCCAGCACTTCCGCAACGCGGCGCACAGGGTCAAAATATGAAATGGCTGATGTGGCCGCGCCCATGTCTATGCCCAGCACAAAGTGGTCTTCGGATATTTTGTTGCCCGCGAAAAATTCGCGATATTTTTTCCAATTCATGGCCCATGTCCTTATGTCGTTGGTTTACCTGGCGGCAATAACATTCGCCCGCATTATGATAACTTCGCCCTGCCTGTATCCGCTGTTGACTGTCTTTATAATCTCGCCTTTTTTAAAGCCTTCGCTTTCTTCAGCCATCAGCACCTCATTTTCCTTGGGGTTGAAAGCGTCATGGGCCGCGGGAACAATTTTTTCCACGCCATATTTCGCCAAAATGTCGCCTGTGCGTTTATATTGGCCGTCAATTTCCGCCACAAACCCCAGCAAACAGCCGTCTTCGCTTTCACGCAGGCGCGACACGGAATAATACATAATCTCCTCAAAAGTTGACAATTCGTAAAAGAGGCTGTCGCGCTTAAAAGCCAGCATCCTCTTTTCCAGCCTTTTGGTCGTCTTCGCCAGCACCTTTCCAAGATTTTTTTTATGTTCGTCAAAGCCCTTTTGCTCCAACGCCGTCTCTGCCAGCCGCTTTACAATTTTGGCTCCGCTTTTTTCCTCTTTGCCTAATGGCAGCAGATTTTCTATGATGTATGCCAAAAACAAATCCGCCGCTTCGGGCACCATGGTTATTTCGCGCTGCAAAAAAGCCCCAAAAAGCTCCGTCGTGTCCTTATCAAAGGTTTCAACGGCTTCATTAAGGCTCTCGATTTTAATTGAAATGGTCTCCGCCACACCTTTGACGATGTCCTTCTCGTCGCAATTGTCCAGATGTTCGCTGTTTTCGTTGTAAAATTCCAAGATGCCCCCAAGGCATTGGGCGATGTCGCTGGACATCATCATCAATATCGAAGCCGCCTTTTTGTTATGATAAATCGCGTGCAGGACAAGTTTGTCGGAATACATCTTCAGCCTTGCTTTGACAAAATCTGCTGTCGCGCCCAAAAAAGCGGTTTGCGCCTTGACAAAGCTCTGCCTCATGGTTTCAAAAATCGTCGGCAAATCCTTGCCAAAAGGCGTTATTTCGTCGAAGGACGCAACAAAATCTTCTTCGCTCTCTACGTCCATCACAACCTTCCCCATATTTTCGCGATTGCGCGCGGCAGATTCATTAAACAGCCGCTCTATGCGGTCAACTTCGCCGCTTTCGCGCTGATGCGCCTCCCGCAGCACATTAAGGGCCTCTTCCAACACATCGGCCTCGGCCCGTGTCGCCAGCCCTTCCGAATTTGCCTTCTCCAAGGCCATCACCTGCACAACAACAATTTGCCGCAAAAGGTCTTGCTCTTCCTTTAGCAGCTCGTTATAATACGACACATTTTGACGCTCCGAAAGGTCGTTTAAATTCACCAGAG
Source organism: Clostridiales bacterium (assembly GCA_031277155.1). GTDB lineage: Bacteria > Bacillota > Clostridia > Lachnospirales > WRAX01 > WRBK01. The sequence goes on from JAITMW010000136.1 coordinate 7,010, forward strand.
CCAGCTTCACCGCCGAAATATATGTGCCGTAAAAATCCCGCGCGCTGCGGCTTTTGGCATCGTCGGCAATCTTTGCGCAAATGTCCCGCACATCCTCAAAGCCAATTTCCTCCATGGCCAGCAGCTTTTGCCTGATTGCAAAGCCCTCATTTTCAGCGCAGCTGTCCGAAATTTGCTTTGTGATGCTGTCTATTTGCTCTGCCGCCGCCACAATAATCCTGGACACAATCTCCTTTTTCTCGGCCTGCACAGGATTGGCAAAGCTGTCCTTTTCGGATATGGCCATCAGGCGCGACATCAGCACCTCGTAAATGCCGTCCCAAATCTCCTTCACAGGCAGGGATGTGACGGGCCGTTCGGCATCCAGATAAATCTCCACCACCCGCCTATAGGCGTCGATGAGGCGCATATAGGCCTCATAAATTTCGGTATCATAAGAGGACAGGGCTTCGTCGTTGCCGCAGGCCGTGTTAATTTTTTCCACCACAAGGTATTTCAGGCCGCGAAAAACATCCGCCCGCGCCGCATCCACCAGCTTGTCGATGATGGATACGGCGTCAATCCATTTGCCAAATATCTTGCCTTCGATTTTTAAACTTTCAGATTTTTTGCCTTTGGCCACATTTTCACATCCCAACGATTTAATACAATTCGTCCACGGACAGCTCCGTCACCAGACCGTCCACGCTGGTAGACTTCGCCGTCACTTTCAGCATATTATCCTGCCCGACGCTGAAAATAACCTTTACCTTCTCCTTGCCCTTGGGCGCCGCCGGTATGCCGCGCAGGCTGGTGCCCGCCAGGCGCTTCATGCCGGGGCGGCTTACCTGCTGCACCTCTCCCATTGCGCCGGGTTCGGTATTTTCGTACACCACAATGGCCATAGAGGGCACATTGTCAAAATTGGTGGTCAAAAGCTCTCCGGCCTCAACAACCAGGCCCTCCCGGGGTATGTCCAAGCCGGCGGGCACAATTTCCATAAAGCGGCGTCCCACAATTTCAAGGCCCAGCGGGTGTATCGTGCGCTCTTGCACCGTCGGCCCTTTCACGGTGGGCATCATAATCATATTGCAATAATACGCGGCGCCCTGGGATATGGACAGCGCCGGGCTTATCTTTGATTTAAACGGCTCTTTGCCAAATTTTTCCGTGATTTTGCGCTCTAC
>JAITMW010000007.1 GCA_031277155.1 Clostridiales bacterium
CGGCGTGGCGCGTGATATATTCCAATGTGAGGTCGCGCCCGGCGCCCTCCAGGCGCACGGTCCCGATGGAAGCCTCGTCCAAGTAGATTTCAAGGGCATTTGGCCGCGTCGCGAGAAAAAAGACCAGGGACACGGCAAATATGGCGAAGGCGATACCGGCAAAAGTGGAAAACACGCGAAAATGCCGCATATTGCGCGCGCGCAAATAGCCCCGCTTTATCCACCCGCCAATGTTTGCGACAAACTCAAAGATAGCCAGGGTAATATCCCTTTTGGGCCTCTTTTTGCGGTTTTTAACCGGCTTTCCGGGCGGCCGCCTGACGGGTCTGCGGGCGGGCGCTTTCTGTGAGGACGCCCTGACAGGCGGCCGCGCCGGCGGACGTGCTTGTCTTCTTTTGTCCATCGGTTTCACCTCCCGTTGAGAGGAATTGCAATCACATACCTATCCTATACAGCCCCCCAAACTTCTCTTGCAAGTAACTTACATAATAGTCCGCGTTAAGCTGCTCCCCCGCAATTTTATCTACTAAATCATGGGGCGTGTAAATGCTGCCGTGTCGATGGATTTTGTCCGTCAGCCACGCTGTGATGGCGGCAAATTCACCTTTCTTCACAAGGCCGTCAAAATCCAGGCCCCGCTTCATATAGGCCAAAAATTGCGCGGCATACGCGCTGCCCAACGAATATGTGGGGAAGTATCCAAACATGCCGCCGGACCAATGCACATCTTGCAACACGCCCAACCTGTTGTTCGGCGGCGTTATGCCCAGATATTCCTCATACTTTTTGTTCCATATGGCGGGCAAGTCCATCACGTCAATATCCTGCGTGAATATCATACGCTCGATTTCATAGCGTATCATGATGTGCAGGGAATATGTAAGCTCGTCCGCCTCCACGCGTATCAGCGACGGCGCGGCATAATTTGCCGCCTCGTAAAATTGCTCCGCCGTCATGTCTTTGTAAGCATCCGGCAGATATGTCTTTAGCTCGTCCGTCACAAACTCCCAAAAGCCCCGGCTGCGGCCGATAACATTTTCATAAAAGCGGCTTTGGCTTTCGTGTATGCCCATAGAGACCCCGCGGGACAGCATGGTTTGCGCAATGTCGTCCCCTGTGCTTTGCTCATAAATTGCGTGGCCACATTCGTGCAAAATGGTGAAAAGGCTGGACAAAAAGTCGTTTTCATTATAGCGCGTGGTTATGCGCACATCATCGCGAGAGCTTGAATTGCAAAAAGGATGGACAGATTCGCAAATATAGCCGCGATTATGGTCATAGCCAATCATGCCGGCGATATAATGCGCAATTTTGCGCTGGGCCTCTATGCTTACGGGCTTTTGCACAATACTTTTGTCAATCTTTTTTGTGCTTTCGACGACGCCTTTAAGAAGGGGCACAATGGCATCGCGCACCTTGCCGAAATATTCGTCATATATTTGCATGGTCATGCCTTCTTCATAGTCATCCAGAAGATAGTCATATGCGGGGGCGTCGTCTATGCGGCGATATTCCACCATTTCTTTGCTTGCGGCAATAATATCTTTTAGGTATGGCGCAAACGCGGCGAAATCATCATCCTTGCGGGCATCCTCCCACACATTTTGCGCCTTGGTTACAAGCTCTCTAAAAGCGCGAAATTTCGCGGCGGGCACCTTCACATGCTTGTCATAATTTTTCTTTGCCATGCGGTACATGCCGGCGGTGATGGGGTCCAGTCTGCCTTCATGAGGCGAAAGGGCCGCAAGCAGCTCTTTCATTTTGTCGCCTGTTATCAGGTCAAACAGCTGGGCCGCAAAAAAGCCGCTGCGCTTTGCGCGGTCAGCAATGCCGCCCTTTGGCGCAACGGTTGCGGCGTCAAAATACATCACGGCCATTGCGCTGTTGTACATCTTCACCTTCTCGGCGTGTGCGTGAAAATCCTTTATGGCTGCCTCTAAATTCATTTGTCTTCCTCCTAAGATTTTATATGGTTTTGCTTTGCCTCATGCTCCAAAAGCCATTCCTTGCGCCACAACCCGCCGCCATAGCCAACCAGCTTACCATCGGACCCAACCACCCTGTGGCAGGGGATGATGATGGAAATGGGGTTTTTGTTGTTGGCCATGCCCACGGCGCGGGCGGCCTTTGGGCGGCCCATCTGCGCCGCAATTTGGCCGTATGACGCGGTTTTGCCATATCCAATGGTGCAAAGCGCCGACCATGTGGCCTGCTGAAAATCTGTGCCGCGGGGCTTTACTGCGATGTCGAATTCCCGGCGATTTCCTGCGAAATACTCGTCCAGCTGGGCGATGCATTGCGCGATAACGGTGTTGCCGTGATATTCCTCGCGCTGCTCCCTGTCAAAATATACCCCAAGCACATGGGCATCGTCATAAATTATCAACAGCCTGCCCACCGGAGAATTATAAATGTATTCCATAGATTTTGCCCCTTTCTGCCACTAGGTTCTTAAATTATATCACAAAAATTTCGAAATGACAACGCTTTAAAATTCGGCAATAACAACTTTAACGATGCCCGCCGCCAAAAAACTCTTTGATAATTTTATAATTTTGTTGTATAATGTAAGCAAACAACTCCAAGGGGGAAAAGCGTTGAGGACACGAAGTATCAAATCGGTCATAATTGCCGCCTGCCTGCTTTTTGTGCTGGTCGCGGCCTTTGCCGTGATTAGCTTTATGAGGATTGGCGGGAACGAGGCTGCCCTGGCGGCGGAGCCCGCCACAATTGAAATGAGACAGCCCGTGCGGGAAGCGCAAGAGGCCACAGAAGAAATCGAGAAAGAAATCGAGGAAGAAATCGAGGAAGAAACGCCCAAAGACGCCCTTGCGGCGCTTGTTGCCTATGCCCAAAGGCGCGCGGACGGCGCGGCCGTCTATGGCGAAATTATACGGGCGGGGCGGCATTATCCCCGGGATATTGAGGCTTTGCACGCGGCAATTGCGGCCGCAAGACATGCCCTGGGCAATAATTTACCCGACGAGCA
>JAITMW010000054.1 GCA_031277155.1 Clostridiales bacterium
GAAGCCATGGCAAAACTTTTTGCAGCGGAAGGCGCGCAGGTCATTGCCTGCGACATGGGCGAGCCGCAATACACGGCGGGCAATGTTGAGTTTTATAAACTCGATGTGACAGATGCCGAAGCCTGCAAAAAATTCGCCGATTACGCGGCGGAAAAATATAAAAAGATTGATATTTTGATCAACAACGCGGGCATCACCAGAGACGCCATGACGGCAAAGATGACGGATGCCTCTTGGGATGATGTGATGGCCGTCAATTTAAAGGGCGTGTTTAATCTTGTGCGTCATATCGGGCCCTTTATGGAGCGCCAGGGCGCAGGCTGCATTGTCAATGTCTCCAGCGTGGTGGGAGAATTTGGAAACATAGGCCAGGCCAATTATGCCGCCACAAAATCCGCAATTTACGGCGCCACAAAAACATGGGCCAAGGAATTTGCGCGCAAAGGCGCAAATGTGCGCGTCAACGCCATCAGCCCGGGATATACCATGACGGATATCCTAAAAACCGTGCCCGAAGAATTGCTTAATAAGTTTGCGGAGCAAACAATGCTGAAACGCCTTGGCCAGCCGGAAGAAATTGCAAAAGCCATATTGTTTTTGGCCTGTGACGACTCTTCTTATATCACGGGGCATAATTTAAGTGTAAACGGCGGAATGAGACTATAATATTTAGGGGATGAATATGACAGGACTGACAATGGAACAAATAAAAATCGGCCAGAGCGCCAGCTTTGGCAAAACCATCACGGAAACTGATGTATACATGTTTGCGGGCATCACAGGGGACCAAAACCCCGCCCATGTAAACGAAGAATATGCCAAGGGCACCATGTTTAAAGGGCGCATAGCCCACGGCATGTTGGGCGCGTCGCTGATATCCGCGGTGCTGGCCATGCAGCTGCCCGGCCCCGGCACAATATATCTAAAGCAGGATGTGAAATTTTTGGCACCTGTGCGCTTTGGCGACACCATCACCGCCACCTGCACCGTCAAGGAGAAAATTGCGGAAAAAAATCGGCTTGTGCTGGATTGTGCCGTGGTCAATCAAGATGGCGTGAAGGTTATTGTTGGAGAAGCGACTGTTATGCCGCCTGCTAATAAGTAGCAATTAACAATGAATAACGCAATGAGGGGATGCATATGAACAGAGCCCATGAAACCGTAAACAGATTGATTGATTTCGACGGCGAACGACCCTTTATCGACCATTTTTACAATGGCGGCCATAAATTTGCCTTTGTGGCTGTGAAGCTGACGGAGGAGGAGCGTGACAAGCTGAAGGATTTTGAATGGACGGCCTCGTCCGTAATCGGCAGCCCCAATAAGATTGCGCTGTTTCTTAAAATCAAGCCCTTTGCCGACCAAAACACGTCAACGGACCCCATTGGCGATTTTGTAATTCCCTTTAAAAACCGCCATGTGGCCGTTGGCTGGCGCAGGCGATATGACGACCTGTCAGAGATTGACAAAATTGAGGACTTTCTGGAAATTATCTCTCTGTCATATCTTAACCCCCAAGATGTTATAGGCCATATCGCCCTGAACGACACCGACCTTGATTATGAAGAAGCCATGGGCAAGATAGAAATTCCGGATGATGTGCTGGCAGACGACAAAAACCATATGTTCAAGCTGAGGCTGGGCGACGGCGCCGGAACCAGCGTTGGGGACGGATATGGCTTTAAGAGGGTAAGAGGCTAAATTATTACCATGGGCGTTTCAAGCTCGCTTTTTTCCGGTATGCCGTAAGGTTTCAACCCAAGCAGGTACATCCGCGCCGCGGCCATATCCGAGCCAAGCATGTCGCGGATGTGCTTGGGCAGGCTTTTTGCGTGCTTCAAATTAGTTATCACAGGCACTGCCGCCGACCCATGAAGGCGACGCAGCAATGCCTCTTTTTTGCGCCGAAAACCCAGCACACGTATATATGGGATGTCTTGCAGCGGGGCATCCGCGCTTATGCCCAGCACAATGCGCAGCGCGGCCCGTTGCAGCGCGGTATGGGTGTAGTTTTTGCTCTTGGCGTCTTTCAGCACATCAGAAATAAGATAATGCCGCCGCGCCGCGGCCATCAAGCGGTTTTGCGCGGCCACGGCCAGGCCCGAAAGCTCTGCCAGACGCCGGCTCGGCGTAATATGCAGGGCATAATGAAAATGCGGGCTGAAATTGTCCAATGCGTTGATAGCGGATTTTTGATATTCATCCGTCAATATTTCAAAGCTGTCCCTTGGCATCAGCGGTGCAAGATGTAACAGCTCTTTGCCGTGCCGTATATGCTTGCGAATAGCCCCGGCGGAGGCCGAATCCCCATCGAAGAAATCAGAATTATGGGGAGTGCCGTAACGCTCTGTTGTATGGGGCGTCATGGGCAAGCCGTGCCTGATGATGGCTTTGAGATATTCGATGCCTAAAATATTGTTGGGATGTGTTATAATTTCTGCGGCATTGTCATTTAGCGTGGATGCCACGGCCACGGCCCGCGCCGCCGGAAAAGACATGCCCGCGGCCAGTTGCTTTTTCAAGATGGCTTTAAAATCATTGCTTTCGTTGCAAAGATGATGGGCAATGTCAAGAAGCGGCGCAATTTCGCCCATCTCCGACCCAAAGCAAATGCAATCCACAATATTTGTGGCTGCCAAAAGACGGCAAGCCCCGGAGGCAAAGCCCTCCGCCGATGCCGTGGCCCATGGGACGGGCAATTCCAGCACAATATCCACCCCGCCCCGCAATGCCATCTGCGCGCGGCTGTGCTTGTCGATTATGGCGGGCTCGCCACGCTGCACAAAGTTGCCGCTCATTACGGCGACAATGCCGTCGGCCCCGGTTTCGCGGCGGCTTGCGGCCAAATGGTGGGCGTGGCCGTTGTGAAATGGGTTATATTCTGTGATAATTCCACAAACTTTGTCCATAGGCCTCTCCTCTATACTGTCATTCTGAGCGAAGCGAAGAATCTGCGAAGCGAAGAATCTTGACGCTAAAGAGACCCTTCTCTGCGCCCGGGTGACAGTGTGCTTAGGACTACGCTAAGGTGATAGCTTGGGCGTGTGCAAAAACATATATTGACTGCCCGCAATCATTATATCGCATCATCCGGAGTATGTCCATGGCAATATTGATTTTGCGCATGGCCGGTTAAGGGCCGCAAGTCCGAGATACGGTTTGAACCGTTACTTTAGCCGGGTTTACCCGGCATCGCGGCAATTTGTAAAAGTCTTGACAATGCGGCTGTTTTTGGGTATGATATGTCTGTATGGTAAAATGCTTGGTTTTAAAGTCACAAGATGGCGGTGGTGATGCCGTTGGAGCTTAAAAACAGCGAGTTTAAACAAATTAGGGACTATATCAAAGAGCATTACGGCATAGCCTTGGGGGATGAAAAGAGTACCCTTGTTTTTTCGCGTTTGCGGCCTCTGTTAAGGCAAAAGGGCTTTGCGGATTTTTCGGAATATATCAAATATTTGATGAACGACAGGACAGGCGAGGCCGCTGTGGTTTTTATCAATCGCCTGACCACGAACCACACGTTTTTCATGCGAGAGCCGGAGCATATAATCTTTTTGCAAAACACGGTTTTGCCGTGGATTGAGGACAAGTTTGGCACACAGCGCGACCTGCGCCTGTGGTGCGCGGGATGCTCCAGCGGCGAGGAGGCATATACGCTGCAAATGGCGTGTATGGATTATTTTCAGAATATGCAGGGCTGGGATACGGAAATTTTAGCCACGGATATTTCCGAAAAGGTGTTGCAGCAGGCGACGCTGGGGATATATTCCAACGAAAGCCTGAAGACCCTGCCGGGGGAATGGCTGAAAAAGCACTTTAGGCGCTATGACGACGACAATATGATTGCCTGTGACGAAATTAAAAAGCTGATAACATATCGCAAATTTAACTTAATGGAAGAGAGGCTGCCGTTTAAAAAGAAGTTTCAGGTTATTTTTTGCAGAAATGTTATGATATATTTTGACAATAATACTAGAGAAGCGCTGGTTAATAGATTTTACGGCGCCCTGGAAAAAGATGGATATTTGTTCATTGGACATTCGGAATCGCTAAGCAATGTGAAGTCCGACTTTAAATATGTTATGCCGGCGGTTTACAAAAAGTGAAAAATTAACAACAGGAGGTTGTGGCGATGGCTGATTTTGACAGAGAATCGATGCTGGAGATGTTTAATTTTGAGATGAACCAGTTGGTGGACCAATTGGAGCAGACTATTATCGAAAGCGAATCGGGCTTTTCCATGGAACTTATCAACGAAGTTTTCCGCATCATGCACACTATAAAGGGGTCTGCGGCGATGATGCTTTTTGACACCATTGCCACGGCGACACATGCCGCCGAGGATTTGTTTTTTTATCTGCGAGAGGAAAACCCCGACAGCGTTGACTATTCTGAGCTGACGGACCATGTGCTTGCTTGCATGGACTTTATTAAAGACGAGCTGGTAAAAATAGAGCAAAAGGTGCCGGCAGACGGGGACCCATCCAGCGTTGTGGCCAATATTACCGGCTTTTTGCATCGCCTTAAAGAAAATGATGCCCCTGCCTCTACGGCAAAGGCGGCGGCCACCAGGGTGAAAAAGATTCCCAAAAAAAGCCCTAACAATCCCTTTGGCGCGAACAAATACAGGGCGACGATACGCTTTGACGAAGACGCGCAAATGGAAAATGTGCGCGCCTTTACGATTGTGAATAATTTAAAAGATTACGCAAAGGGCATGAGGCACGAGCCCGAGGACATCATAAACGAAGAAGCGACGGCCGCCATACGCAAAAATGGCTTTGTCGTCACCTTTTCGTCTGATGCCCCCTATGAAGAGATGTTTGACATATTAAGCCGCTCGATTTACATCAAAGACATATATCTGGAGGAGTTTAATTCCGAATCTGCCGAGGTGGACGGGCTTAACAGCTTTTTTGTGCAGATAAAATTTGACGAAGAGGCGCAAATGGAAAATGTGCGTGCATACAACGCCATACGCAACATCAGCCCCCTTGCGGAATATCTTTTGCATCTGCCGGAAAATCTTGTGGACGCGGCCACCGCGGAAGATATCCGCAAAGACGGCCTGAAAATTGACCTTGTGACTGCAAAAAGCTATGAAGAGCTGCACGAGGTGCTGTCGCGGACGGTATACTTAAAGGAATTCAGCATCAATGAGGTTGCGGGCGAGGTATCCATACACACGGAGCAAGAGATTGCCAGAGAGGCCCCCGACGGGGCGCAGAAGCCCGACGAGCCAATTCCGGCAGAAATTGATATGCCAAGCCCGGACCCAAGCCCAATTCCTGTTACCACCGCTGATACGCAATCTGCGATACCCAAAAAATCTGCCTCCCAGGCCGTTATCTCCGTCAATGTCTCCAAATTAGACCAATTGCTTAAATTTATGGGCGAGCTTGTGATTGCGGAAGCCATGGTGACGCAAAACCCGGAGCTTGAGGGCCTTAACCTGGAGAGCTTTAACAAAGAAGCGCGCCAGCTTAAAAAAATCATCAATGATGTGCAGGAAACCGTGATGGCCATGCGCATGGTTTCGCTGTCCGGCACATTTTTTAAGATGAACCGCATCGTGCGTGACATGTGCAAAGCCCTGGGCAAAGAGGCCGTTTTGGAAGTTGTGGGCGAGGACACCGAGGTTGATAAAAATATCATAGAGCATATAGGCGACCCTCTGATGCATATCATACGCAATTCCCTTGACCACGGCATTGAAACCCCCGAAAAGCGCCGCGCGGCAGGCAAGCCCGAAAAGGGCAATGTGCTTTTGGAGGCCAGAAATGTGGGCACGGAGGTTTGGGTCATCATTGAGGACGACGGCAATGGCCTTGACAAGGACCGCATAATGGAGAAGGCCAGAAACAACGGCTTGCTGAAAAAGCCCGAAAATGAATATACCGACAAAGAGATTTTTCAATTTATCTTTATGCCCGGCTTTTCCACCAACGAAAAAGTCACCAGTTATAGCGGGCGCGGCGTGGGCATGGACGTGGTGAATAAAAGCCTTGAATTCGTGGGCGGCAGCGTGGTGGTTGACAGCGTGCCCGGCGAGGGCAGCACATTTATATTGAAAATACCGCTGACATTGGCCATTATCAAGGGCATGATAATCAATATGGCGGGGTCAAAATACACCATACCAATTGTGTCCATCCGCGATTCTTTCCGGGCCAACCCCGACGACATCTTTATGGACCCAAGCGGCAATGAGATGATTACTGTGCGCGGGGACCATTACAATGTGGTGCGCCTAAACGAATTTTTTGGCCTGGAGGGCGAGGTGAAGGACACCGCCGACGGTATTATGATGATTATTGAAAATGGCGACGACGCCATCTGCCTGTTTGTGGACGAGCTTGTAGGCGAGCAGCAGGTGGTGCGCAAAACCATACCGAAATATATTAAGCAAATTAGGGGCATTTCCGGATGCACGCTGCTTGGCAATGGGGATATCAGCTTGATTATTGATGTTGCGGGGTTTTTTGACAGGTAGGGGGATGCCGGGTAAACCCGGCTGAAGTAACGACTACAAGTCGG
>JAITMW010000069.1 GCA_031277155.1 Clostridiales bacterium
GGGCGTGCCCGCGGCGGGGGAGGAGAGTGTCGCCGCCATGGAGGCCGAAATTGACGCTGTGGCGCAAATTGCCGCCACAATCACACAGCGGCGCAGGGTGTATTTTGAAATCGCGCCCGCGCCCGCCATGTGGACCGTGGGGCAGGGGACCTTTCAGCACGAGATGATAGAATTGGCGGGGGGCGAAAACATTTTCGCTGATTTGGACGGCTGGGGCAGCGTGTCCGACGAGGCGTTTTTGATGCACAATCCCGATATTATCTTAACATCCGTGGATTTCATCACCGACCCCGTGGGCGAAATTTTAAGCAGGCCCGGCTGGGGCGGCGTGACGGCGGTGCAAAACGGCCATGTGTATGAAATTGACACCGACACCAGCAGCCGCCCAAGCCACCATATTGTGCGGGCGCTGTGGGATATTGCCCGGGCAATTTATCCCGAATATTTCCAATGAAGACAAAAATTGCAGCGATGGCGTGCGTCGCCGGGGCAATTTTGGTGCTGGGCATCGCCGTTGGCAGCGTGTATATTCCACCCGGTGACATTTTGCGAATAATTGCCCACAATATATTCGGAATTGATATGCCGGAGCATATCACCCGGAATCAGGCCGCCATTGTGTGGAATTTGCGCCTGCCCCGCGCCCTTTTGGCCTTTTGCGCAGGGGCGGCCCTGGCGGTAAGCGGCGCCGTGATGCAGTCCATATTGCGCAACCCTTTGGCGTCCTCATATACACTGGGTGTATCATCCGGCGCGTCCCTGGGGGCCTCTCTCGTGATTTTTCTGGGCGTCACGCTGCCGTTTTTGCCCATGCTCACGCTGCCCATACTGGGCTTCACCTTCGGTCTGGGCACAATTTTGCTGGTGATGGCCATTTCGCGCCGTCTGGACGTGCGCATGGAAAATCACACAATCATCCTGACGGGCATGGTGTTTGCCCTGTTTGTCAACGCGATAACAACGCTGATGTTTGCGCTGTTTCGCGAGGGGACGCAGCGTATGCTGTTTTGGCAAATGGGAAGTTTTTCCATGCGGGATTGGCACACCCTGTACATCCTTGCGCCCGTGGCCCTGGCGGGCATCATCCTCATATTTTTGCGCAAGAATGAGATGGACGTGATGACCTTTGGCGAGGAGCAAGCTCAATCCATTGGCGTAAACATACGCAGAGTTAAAATGACACTGCTGATTTCGGCCGCCGCATTAACAGGCAGCACCATTGCCTTTGTAGGCGTCATAGGCTTTGTGGATTTGGTGGCGCCCCATGTGGTGCGCAAAATTTTTGGCCCCTCGCACAGGCTTGTAATCCCCATGTCGGCCATAACAGGCGGCGCTTTCATGGTGATTGCGGATTTGGTGGCAAGGACGGCCATGGATTCGGTAGAATTGCCCGTGGGCGCGGTGACGGCGTTGATAGGCGCACCATTTTTCGCCTATATTTATTTTAGCAGGCGAAAAGGGGCCGTGTAAAAAATATGTTGACATTTGATTGTGAACATGTTATAATGCCCCAATGGCAAAACAAACCGTTGACGCGGATATAAAAACAGCATATGCGCGTACAGAGATTTCGGAGTTGCGCTGAGAGCCGAATCGAGATGCAGGTTGTTAAATGGACCGCTGAGGGCATGGTCAAAGGCGCATTTTGCCGAGTATTCCATGACGTGAGGGCATACGTCAGTTGCCGGGGATATGTCTGTATCCCGCAGAGGGTACGGCGCAGGCCGTAAATCAAGGTGGCACCGCGGATTGCTAATGTTAATTCGTCCTTGGTAAAGCATTATTTGCTTTGCCAAGGATTTTTGAATTTGAGGAGGATGATGTATGAGCAAAACAGGCAGATTTGGTGAATATGGCGGGCAATTTGTGCCCGAGGCGTTGATGGGCAATCTGCATCAGCTGGAGGCGGCGTATCTTCATTACAGAGACGACGCGGATTTTAAGCGCGAGCTGCTGGACCTGATGAAAAACTTTGCGGGCAGGCCGTCGCTGCTGTATTACGCAAAGGCCATGACAGAAGCGCTGGGCGGCGCGAAAATCTATCTAAAGCGCGAAGATTTAAACCACACGGGCTCGCACAAAATCAACAATGTGCTGGGGCAGGTGCTGCTGGCCAAAAAGATGGGCAAAACCCGCGTAATTGCGGAGACGGGCGCGGGGCAGCATGGCGTGGCCACCGCCACAGCCGCGGCGTTGATGGGTCTGGAATGTGACGTGTTTATGGGCAAAGAGGACACGCGGCGCCAGGCGCTTAATGTCTTTAGAATGAAGCTGCTTGGGGCCGGGGTGCATCCCGTCACCAGCGGCACAATGACGCTGAAAGACGCCGTAAACGAAACCCTGCGCGAATGGGTGACGCGCATGGACGACACGCATTATGTAATTGGCTCTGTTGTGGGGCCGCACCCATTTCCGATGATGGTGCGCAACTTCCAGAAGGTTATCAGCGAGGAAATTAAATCGCAAATACTGGAGGCCGAGGGCAGGCTGCCCGATGTCGTAATTGCCTGTGTCGGCGGCGGCAGCAATGCCATTGGCGCGTTTTATGATTTTATAGACGATGCGTCCGTGCGGCTTATCGGGGCGGAGGCCGCGGGGCATGGCGCGGATACGCCGAAAAACGCCGCAACCATGACCAACGGAGTGCCCGGCGTATTCCACGGCATGAAATCCTATTTTTGCCAGGACGCCAATGGGCAAATTACCCCGACACATTCCATCTCGGCGGGGCTGGATTATCCCGGCGTAGGGCCGGAACATGCCCATCTGAAAGACATTGACCGGGCGCAATATGTTGCGGTCTCGGATGCCGAAGCCGTGGAAGCCTTTGAATATCTGTGCCACACCGAGGGCATCATCCCGGCGCTGGAAAGCTCTCACGCGGTTGCATACGCAAGGAAGCTCGCGCCAACCATGGACAAGAACCAAATTATTGTAATTAACATATCGGGCAGAGGCGACAAGGACGTGGCGTCCATCGCGCGATTTAAGGGGGTTGATATCAATGAATAGACTTGCAAAGGCATTTGAGAAGAAAAAGGCATTGATTGTTTTTGTGGCGGCCGGCGACCCAAATATTGAAGCCACGCAAAAGCTGGTTGTGGCCGCGGCGCAGGCCGGTGCGGACATTGTGCAAATTGGCGTGCCTTTTTCCGACCCCGTGGCAAGCAGCCCGGAAGTCCAGCAGGCGGACCAGCGCGCGCTGGCAAAAGGCTGCACTCTTGACCAAATCTTTGATATGGCCGCCCAGATTCGCGAAAAGGTTGAAATTCCGCTGATTTTAAAGACCTATATGAATCCCATTTTCGTATACGGCAAAACCCGCTTTATGGGGAAATGCAAGCTAAGCGGCATTGACGGCGTAATTGTGCCCGACCTGCCCTTTGAAGAGCGGGAAGAGCTGGTCACAGTCTGCACCTTGCACGGCGTGGCGCGCATACCCGTCATTGCCCAGGCGGCAATGGACAGGATTGGCATGGTGGCAAAGGACGCCGAGGGTTTCATTATAATGCCCATGCTTGATGCCGCGCTGACAAAGCTGGTAAAGGCCTTTTCGCCCCTTCCCTGTGTAGTGGGACTTGACGCGCCAACGGCGGAACAGGCCCGCGAAGCAGTCGCAATTGCCGACGGGCTGTCCATCGAAAGCGCCATCGTCAGGCTGGTTGCGCTGTATGGCGCCAACAGCGTGGGGCATGTGAAGGAATATATTGAAAAGATGCGCAAAATTCTCATTTAGATTTGCCGTGGCGCATTTTTTGTAATTTGCAAGCGCACAAAGCCCGCGATGCTGTCCTGCTCTTCCTCGGCGGCCTTCGCGGGCTTAATCAGCATCTCGCTATGCTCAATTTCCGCCAGGCGCGCCAGCGCCGCCCTAAAGTCCCGCACCTTTGCGGCAAAATTTGCCATATTTTCCGGCGTTTCGTTGTGCGGCGCGTGGATGGCCTCAAATTCCGCGACCTTCGCCTCAATTTCGTCTTCGGTCAAGGCCCCAAGGCCGCGCAGCATCTTGTCGGTATATTCATCAATGGCGGCACGAAGGGCCTGGGCCATGCTTTCTTCGTCACAATCTTTGTCGGCGGCCGGCCACGCCGTATTGCGCGCCGCCGCGGTCTTGTACCAGAAGGATTGCGGATTTGCGCCCAATTTGCCAAGCATGTTCATAAAAGCACCCCTTGATATTATTTTTTGGAAAGTCTTTACAATAGATATATCGGCAGAAAAACGCGCAAACTTTATGAAATATTTTGCAAAAAAGTCTTGACAGATGGCCCCGGTTGGTTTATAATTGTTTATTGTGACGCAGGCAATGGCCGAAAGTGTTGATTTTTGGGGATTGCCACAGTGAAGATACGGAAGGTTGCCGTCAATTGCATGACGGGTCATTTCCGGGGAGCGATGTCAGGGCCAAGAGCCTCGGCGATGTCACTGCATAGGAAACATTTTAGCGGGAAACATTTTAACATGTGTGTAATGGAACACCCGGCAGAGTGTGAGCATTGCAGTCGCTTCTAACACAAAGCAAAACATAAGGAGGGACTTTTTTAATGGCCGAAAAGACAAGTGGAAAAAGCAATAAAATAAGGATTTGCCTCAAGGCTTATGACCACAAGATTATCGACCAAAGTGTCGCGCAGATAATTGACACGGCGAAGAAGACAGGCGCCCAAGTGAAGGGGCCGATACCGATGCCCACAAGGCGCGAAGTTATCACCATTTTGCGGGCCGTACACAAATATAAGGACAGCCGCGAACAATTTGAACAAAGAACCCACAAGCGCCTTATCGACATTTTGTCGCCGACGCCAAAGACCGTAGATGCCCTGTCGCGCCTGGATTTGCCGGAAGGTGTGGGCATAACTTTAAAGATAATGTAAGTAATTTAGTTTCAAGATTCGGCAGGCATTGCTGCCCAATCCGCTGAAGGAGGAATATTTTTGAAAAAAGCAATTTTGGCCAAAAAAATTGGCATGACGCAAGTGTTTTCCGAAAAAGGCCAGCTTATCCCCGTCACGGTGCTTCATGCCGGGCCATGCGTGGTTGTGCAGAAGAAAACCATGGAAAACGACGGCTATAATGCCGTCCAAGTGGGCTTTTTGGACGCGCGGCAAAATGTGCGCGGCAATTATTATGTCAACAAGCCCGTCAAAGGGCATTATGACAAGGTGAAGGTGACGCCCAAGAAGGTGCTGCGCGAATTTAAGCTGGAAGATGCCGAAAATTATGAAGTTGGCGCCGAAATTAAGGCCGATATCTTTGCGCCGGGCGACAAGGTGGAT
>JAITMW010000165.1 GCA_031277155.1 Clostridiales bacterium
CGGGGCGGTTGAAGATATGGGGGGCGGTGCCAAATTCTTGATTATTGCGGCCCAGGGGGTCTGTGCCATAAACGGGCGAATATCGCACGATGACGCCCGTGTTGGGCAGGGCCAGCACCAGCGGGTTTATGCCGATGCCGTCGCCGCCGGTGGTTTGGCCCACCAGGGTGGCAAAGCCCGTCTGCCTGGTGATGGCGGCGGCTTGCTCTGACGCGGAAAAGTTGCGCTCGCTTACCAGCAGCCATATTTTGCCGCTAAACATGGCCTCGTTGTAGGCGGGGCGGATATTGGCGCGCCATGTCCAATACACATCCAGCATCTCGGCGTCGCTCGGGTCAAGATATGTAAGGCGGGCCAGCAAATCGCCGTGGATGGGCTGAAATACAGGATACGGGGTGACGCCGTCCCACCAATTGTCAAACCATGTGGCCAGCAGGCGGCGGTTGTGGGCGCCGTCCATCATCAGCATGTAAAAATGGTATTCCAGCGGCTCGGAAATATTTGGTGCAATTACCAATTGAGGGAAAAATCGCGAATCGCCGCCGCCGTTTTGGCGTATGTCGATGATAAGATGGTCAAAATCCGCGACATAGCGGTAAAAATTAAGCAGCTTCGCCCTATCAAGGGGCATGGTGGCATAGCTCATCTGTAAAATATTGACATATGCGATACGCCCCGGCTCTATGATGCGCGCTTCGATATTGTCGGATGTTGTGGCAAACACAAAGCTGTCCACGCCGGGCGTTGGCGGCGCAAAATCATCATCCGTCAGGCCATGCAAAAGCCGCGTGGCGGGATTGTCCAGCTCGTGCAGAAAATACAGGAAACGGTCGCCGCCACGGGCGACTTGATTGCTAAAAATCTGGATGTGCATATGCAGTGCATCGCCCGTCAGCATATTAAAATGGCCCGCCCCGCGGGCAGGCAGGATGAATTGCGTGTTGACAATATTGGCAAAATCCCGGTCGCTTCGGATATTTCGGATGTTTTCTATATGGCTTCGCGTATCCCGATAAAGCGCGTGCATGTCCACACCCATGGAGCGGTAAATAACGCCAAAAAATGGGAAATTGGCGGCCAGGGTGTTGTAAAGATAGTCCAAATCTTCCAGATATTCGCCTCTGGTGCGGCCGGAGGTGAAAACATGGGCATAATGGGCGGGCGGGCTGTCCTGCACGATAATTTGGGCATAGCCTGCGCCATTGCTTTCTTCAACTTTCGGAATATCTATGTGTGCGGCGGCATATTCCGAAACTTCCCCTGCCGCGTCAGCTATGTAGTCATCGCCATTGCAAGCCGCCAAAATCAGCAGCAAAGCTATTATGACGCCAAATTGCCATAGCATCCTCTTTTTCATAATAAAACCCCCGGGAAGAATTACGATTTCGTATTATGCCTATGCCAATCCTCAACAATCCGGATGATTTTTTCGGCAAATGCATCTTCGCCCCATGTGTTGAGCTTAAAGAACATAGCCTGGCTTCCGCCGGATGCAATGACGGACAGCCTTAAATCATTTCCGTCACCCAATAGAGTGATATTGGCCGCCAGACGATTGCCGCCTGCTATACTATAGCGCTCATACACTCGCACGGCACAGCGCACATTGCCCACCTTAAAATCACTTCCGTCTTGAAAACTTGCGGAAATGCTGCGGCCCAAAATTTCTGTGTTTAATGTGTCCAATAATGAATCGAAATTGCCGCTTAAATGACGCTCATATTTTGCCATTTTAGACCTCCCAATTATGGTACACATCCTGCACATCGTCATCCTCTTCCAGAAAATCCAGGATTTTGTTCATCTTCTTTATGTCTTCGGGGTTGTCAATTTTGGTCGTCAGCTTGGGCAGCATTGTAATTTCGGCAGAAAGTATGGCAAAGCCCCCGGCTTCCACCGCCTCACGCACGGCGGAAAAATCGGCGGGGTCGGTGATAATCTCAAAGCCTTCATCATGGGCGGCAAAATCCCGCGCGCCTGCCTCCAATGCCACCATCATAAGCTCGTCTTCATCCACAATGTCAGATTTTTCTACGGCAATTTGGCCCACATGGTCAAATTGAAAAGCCACAGAGCCGCTTTGGCCCAAATTTCCGCCGCCCTTCGCAAAGGCAAAGCGCACATTGGCCACGGTGCGCGTGCGGTTGTCGGTCAGGGCCTTCACAATGACGGCAATGCCACATGGGCCATAACCCTCGTATGTTATTTCTTCGTAATTTACGTTGTCCAGCTCGCCCGCGGCCTTTTTGATGCTGCGCTCTATGGTATCATTGGCCATATTCGCCCCCTTTGCCTTGGCGATAATGTCACGCAAGCGCGAATTGGTCTCGGGGTCAGGCCCGCCCGTTTTCACGGCCACTGCCAGCTCTCGTCCCAGTTTGGTAAATACCTTGCCGCGCTTGGCATCTTGCCTGTCCTTTCTATGCTTGATATTTGCAAATTTGGAATGTCCTGCCATCGTACTCTCCCCTTAAAATTGTATAAATTCGCCCTCAACTTCGGCGCAGTAAAGCTGCTGCAAAATATGTATCTCTGCCTGACCGGCAGATGTATTCATCATGGCTTTTGTGAGCCTGTCCGCGTCGGCACTTTGCGTCAGCACAATAAATTCCACATTGTCGGTAAAAATCGTATCGTGAAGCACATGCCCGTTGTTCAAAATTTCATATTGCAATTTGCCTTGCAAATTATATGGGCATTTCACACTGATTTTTGTGTGCGCTTTCTTTTTGATGATAACGGCGGCCTCTGCGGCCTCCTTTGCAGCGCGGCCATAGGCACGGACGAGGCCGCCCGTGCCCAAAAGCGTGCCGCCAAAATAGCGTGTCACAATTACCAATGCATTTTTGATGTCCCCTTTGCGCAAAAAGTCCAAAATAGGCATACCGGCGGTGCCGCTGGGCTCGCCGTCATCGCTTTGCCGCGTAAAACGATTGTCGTCGCCAATTTGCCATGCAAAACAATTGTGATTGGCCTTGGTATGCACCTTACGCACATCCGCCAAAATAGCCAGCGCCTCCTGCTCACTCTCCACAGGAAAGGCATGTCCAATAAACCGAGACTTCTTTTCGATAATCTCAATTTCGGCGGGCTTGTAGATGGTTGTAAAATGGCTTAGCATATTCGCCTCGTCAGATATGCCGGGTAAACCCGGCTAAAGTAACGACTATAAGTCATTTGAGCTTCCGGCTTTAGCCGGAATCTTCAGCCGGGTTTACCCGGCATTGCCCGATTACAACGGCTTCTTACAAATTTATCTTAACTTCATCGAGCTTCCAAATCTCATCGTTATACTGTCTGATAGTCCTATCGCTTGAGAATTTGCCGCTTTTGGCAACATTAATAATTGCCATTTGACGCCATTTTTCCGTATCGCGGTAAAGTTCCCCAATCTTCTCATGCCCTTGGGCATAGCTTGCAAAGTCTTTGAGAACAAAATATTCATCTGCCACTTGCCCGTGATAGCCATTTAACAATGCTTCATAAATCTCACGGAATAGGTCGTGATTATCAGACAACGAGCCGTTGATAAGCTGCGTAAGGATATGCTGTATGTTGGTGTCCATATTGTAGGCATCCCAGGGGTTGTACGCGCCCGAGGCATACAGCGCTGCCACTTCGTCGGCGCTCATGCCAAATATGACAATGTTTTCGGGACCGACTTCTTCAAAAATTTCCACATTTGCCCCGTCCATGGTGCCCAGGGTGATGGCGCCGTTAAGCATAAATTTCATATTGCCCGTGCCGGATGCTTCTTTACCCGCGGTGGATATTTGTTCGGACACATCGGCGGCGGGGATGAGGCGCTCTGCCATTGACACGCGATAATTTTCCAAAAATAGGATTTTTATGCGGTCTTCGATGGTGGGGTCGTTGTTTACAAGATTTGCCACTGAATTTATCAGCTTGATTATAAGTTTGGCGCGGTGATAGCTGGCCGCCGCCTTGCCGCTGAAAATAAATGTCCGCGGGGCAATGTCCATCCAAGGCGCAATTTTCAGCTGCTTATAAAGATACAGCGCGTGCAGTATGTTAAGCAGCTGCCGCTTATATTCATGCAGACGCTTAATTTGTATGTCAAATATAGAATTTGGGTCAACAACATGCCCTGTGGTCTGCTTGATAAAGCCCGCCAGCGCAACTTTGTTGTCGCGCTTTATCTTCATGAATTGCTCCGCAAAAGCCGCGTCCTTGGCATATGGCAGAAGATTTTCCAAATGACCCAGGTCTTTTAACCATTTGTCGCCAATAGTTTCTGTGATAAGAGCGGCCAGCGCGGGATTCGCGTGGGCCAGCCAGCGGCGTTGCGTAATGCCGTTGGTCTTGTTGTTAAATTTGTTGGGATATATCTCGTAAAAGTCTTTTAGCTCTTGATTTTTCAAGATTTCTGTGTGCAACGCCGCCACACCGTTGACAGAATTGCTGCCAACAATTGCCAAAAAGGCCATACGGATATATCCGTCGGCAATGATGGCCATGCTGCGCACCTTTTCGGGGTCGTTGCCATACCATTTTATCAAGTCCGCACAAAAACGGCGGTTAATTTCTTCAACAATCATGTATATGCGCGGCAGCACGCGTGAAAACAGCTCTGTCGGCCACTTTTCCAACGCCTCGGACATAATGGTGTGGTTGGTATATGCACATGTCTTGCGCGTAATCTTCCACGCATCATCCCAATTTACGCCATTTTCGTCCACCAAAATGCGCATCAATTCCGGCACGGCCACAGATGGATGCGTGTCGTTAAGCTGCAATGCCACCTTGTCCGGCAGCTTGCTAAAATCGTCGTGATTCTCCTTAAAACGTGCAATTATGCGCTGAAGCGTCGCCGACACAAAGAAATATTGCTGGCGCAGGCGCAGTTCTTTACCTGCCACGGTGTCATCAGCCGGATACAGCACCTCCGACAGCGTCTTGGCTAAATTCTGCTCCTCTACGGCCTTATGATACTGCCCTTGGTTGAAATACCCCAAGTCAAATTTGTTTATGGCCTCGGCATCCCAAAGGCGCAGGGTGTTGACTGTGTTTGTGCCATAGCCAAGGACGGGATAATCATATGGCACAGCACGAATAGATTGCGTATTTTCCTGCACAAATGTAAATTCGCCATTGGGCTTTTTCATAGCGCGCACATCGCCGCCAAACTTCACTTCCACGGCATATTCCTGCCGCTTCACACCCCACAGGTCGCCATTTTCCAGCCAATTGTCCGGCCGCTCTATCTGAAAACCGTTCTCAATTTTTTGCTCGAAAATGCCGTAATGATAACGTATGCCGCAGCCATATGCAGGCAGCTGCAATGTAGAAAGCGAATCCAAAAAACACGCCGCCAGACGCCCCAAGCCGCCGTTTCCAAGGCCCGGGTCGCGCTCGGCGTCTTCCACGGCGTTATAATCAATGCCAAGCTCGTCCAAAACCTCGCGCACTTGGCTGTCCAAAGACAAATTGATAACAGCGTTGCCCAAAAAACGCCCCATCAAAAATTCCATTGACAAATAATAAACAATCTTGACATCCTCATTGTTATACACATCATGCGTCGCAATCCACTTGTCCGTCACCAAATCTCTTATGGTAAATACCAACGCCTCGTAAAGCTGTTCTTTAGAGGCGGTGTCAATAGTCTTTCTTGAAAGGGTCTTGACATTTTCAACCAGCCTCTCTTTAAGTTTTTCTTTCGTAAATGTACCATTTAATACCATTTGTATACCTCCATAACAGTGATTACTCTATTTTAGCATACTTTCCCCGATACTTCAAGAAATATGGCTATTTAACATCTTTTTTCTGCCAAACACCAGGGCACATGCAAAATATATCAAAAGTCCGCCGGAAAAATATTGAAAAAGAAAGAAAATTGGAAAAAAATGCGCCGATAAAGTTATAAGCAGCGAGGGGATGAAAAGAAAAAAGAGCGAACGGCCATGGCGCCTTTCCAAAAGCACGCCAATTGCAACCCCCGCCAACATCAGAAGCGCCCCAAAAATCAAATCCGGCACCCCTCCAAAAGAGCTTAATGAATATGCCGCAGCCAGCACCATAACAATTCCCGACACAATCTTTGCCACATATACAATTTTTTTCATGCACACACCTCCCTAATAATGAATATATGCGGCCTGTGCAGATTTACGCCCAATTGACAGCAAGCACATTTTGTGATATATTTTACCCATGAAGATTTTAATCACATCCGGCGGCACCGCCGAGAAAATTGATACTGTGCGCAGCATCGTAAACAGCTCTACGGGCCTTCTGGGCTGTGCCATTGCGGAGGCTTTCGCGGCGCAGACGCCCAATGCGCAAATATTTTATATATGCGGCAAAAACGCGGCCCGCCCCAAGGCTGATGTTTGTATAACAGAAATTGAGGACAGCCAAAGCGCGCAAAATGCTATATCGCGGCTTTTGGCGGATGGCCCTGTCGATATCATTGTCCATGCCATGGCCGTGTCAGATTATAGCGTAAAGGCCGTTTCAACGCCCTGCGGCATGTTTAAAGACATTGCGGGCAAAATCAGCTCCGACCATGATGAAATTGCCGTGCATTTGCAAAAGTCGCCCAAAATCATCGGCACGCTGCGCGGGCAGTCGCCAAAATCAACAATTGTGGGCTTTAAGCTGCAAAGCAATGTTCCACGTGGAACATTGCTTGATGCGGCATACTCACTGTTGCAAAAAAATGACTGCGATTTTGTTTTGGCAAATGACATCTCAGAAATTGCGGGCGATATGCATAAAGGATATTTGATTGACAAATATAGGAAATATAGCGAGCATGGCACCAAGGCGGAAATCGCGCAGGCAATTGTGCAGGCCGCGTTAAATCACAGGAGAGATATATGAAAAAGCAGATAATTTTGGGCGTCACGGGCTCTATAGCCGCGTATAAGGCGGCAGAGCTGGCGAATTTGCTGACAAAGGGCGGGCATGATGTCCATGTAATTTTGACGGCCGCCGGCGCTAAATTTATCACGCCGCTGACATTGCAGACGTTGACGAAGTGCAAGGTGTATGAGGATATGTTTGAGGAAATTGTATATGAGGATGTGCGGCATATTTCTTTGGCGCAAAGGGCGGATGTTTTTGTCATTGCGCCCGCGACGGCAAATATCATCGGCAAAATTGCGGGGGGCATTGCGGATGATATGCTTTCGACTGTTGTGATGGCCACAAAGGCCCCTGTTTTGATTTGCCCTGCCATGAACACCGCCATGTATGAAAATCCGGTAGTGCAAGGCAATTTGGACAAGCTGGCG
>JAITMW010000166.1 GCA_031277155.1 Clostridiales bacterium
CCCGACGTAGGGACGCCATTCATGGCGTCCGCCGTCTGCCGTCCCGCATCAAGCCCGTCTGTCACTCTGAGCCGCTTCATGCCGTCATTCTGGGCCCCCCTATCTGTCATTCTGAGCGCAGCGAAGAATCTCAGCGCCAGATATCCTTGTGCCGCCACCCGTTCCCTCAAAGAGGGAACGGGGTTGCCGTGGCACACTTTTGCATACATGCCGACAAAATTCCCCTTTGACAAGCCCGCGCCGATATGATAAAATGTACAAATCATAGTTGTGACGAAAAGAGGGGTAGCAAGTGGGAGGATTTACAGGATTTGCTTGGGTAGACATATTGCTGATTGCGATTGTGGTGCTGGGGGCCATTGTCGCCGGGCTGTATTTTCTTAACAGGTGGGCGGGCAAGCGCGTGGCGCAGCAGCAGGATATGGTGGAAAAAACCAAGCAAAGCGCGTCTATATATGTGATTGATATGCGGCGGGACAAGGCGGCAAATGTTAATTTGCCCAAGGTTGTGATGGAAAATTTGCCTAGGTCTGCCAAATTTATGAGGATGTATTTTGTCAAGGCGAAGATTGGGCCGCAGATTATGACACTGATGTGCGAAAAGACGGTGTATAACGCGCTGGATGTGAAAAAGACCTTTCAGGTGGAGCTTGCGGGGATATACATCGCCAGCGTCAAGGGCATGAAGACGAAATACGAGCTTAACCAGGCCCGCAAGGCAAAAAAGTTAAAGGCAAAGCAAGAAGCGAAGAAGAAGAAGTAGGGCGCGACGCCCTGCCTCCATAACGTAATTCACCCCTGATGGTCTTCTTGCGATGCACACCCCGCTATAATCATAAAATGACCCTACCGTGTAAACAATGCCGCAGGCCCATGTATTTACGCGCCCGGAGACAAGGGGCGATGGGCGTTTGCGCGCCAATTTCGCCAGCACTTCCAAGCACACTTCTTTATATCCGGCGGTTAATTTTAAATCACAGTATGCCTCAATAACCTTAGCAATCTCCATATATCAGGAAGCCATTGCCATGCGTTTGGTTCACATGCCAGTTCAATGCATACCATAGTTTGTAAAATAATGCTATATCCTCTTGCTGAAGATTCATGAGGCCACCTCGCTTTTGTGTGTTTGGGTTATTGGTGTGTTATAATATCAAAATGGCATAAAAGCAGGGCGCATTTTGCACTCTGCGCCCTTAGCTTATTCGGAGGGGTGGCGCGAAGCGCCCGGGGTGGTTATGTGGTGCGAAGTTTAAACATGGACACAAGCTCTCTAAGCATTTCCGCCTGAGAATTTAATTCTTCGGAGGCCGAGGCCGATTCTTCTGCCGTGGCGGAATTATCCTGCACAACCTTGGAAATCTCGCCCACAGAGGCGTTGATATGGGCAATAGATTCCGCCTGGTCCTGCGCCATGGTGGCAATTTGGCTTACAAGACCTGATATTTGATTGATATCGTCCATAATCGTGGTAAATGCTTCCGCCACATGGCTTGACGCCTCAATGCCCTGCGCCACCACGCGGGTGTCTTCGTCTATGATGCTGGCGGTGTCTTGCGCCGACTTTTGGCTCTTGGAAGCAAGGGACCGCACTTCGTCCGCGACAACAGAGAAGGATTTGCCGTGTTCGCCTGCTCTGGCGGCCTCAACCGACGCGTTAAGCGCAAGCAGGTTGGTTTGGAAGGCAATGTCGGATATAACGCCTATGATTTTGCCTATGCCGACTGTTGACTCCTGCACATTTTTCATGATATCCTGCATGGACCTGACAGTTTTGCCGCCTTCCACGGCATAATCCGAAGTGGTTCTGGCTTTAGAGCTGGCGGCAGATGCGCTGTCAGCACTTTCTCTGGTCTTTTCGTTGATAAGCTCGATAGAGGCGGTAAGCTCTTGGATGGCTGAAGCCTGGCGGCTGGAGCCTTCTGCCAGATACATGGAAGATTGCGAAATTTGTTCCGCACCCGAAAGCACTTGATAAGAGGCGGATTGAATTTCCGACATGGTGTTGTTAAGGGCGTCCAAAATGATATTAAGGGCCTCTTTGATTGGCGCGTAGGAGCCGATATAATCCCTGTCGATATTGATTGTATAATCGCCTCTGGACATTTCGCCAAGCACATGGGAAATTTCGTCGATATAGCTCAGCGTCATTTCCTCAGTGGCATTTAGGGCATTTTTCAAGCTCTCGAAGGTTCCTTTATATTCGCCATGAATTTTTGCATCAGCAAAATTGCCGTCGCGCATATGCAAAAGCGCGGTTTCTACGGCCTCAACAGGCTCTGCAACAGAATTTAACAGGCCGTTTATTCTATTTGCCAAAGACGCCCAATTGCCTTTAAATCTGGCTTCGTCCACCCGGTCGGTAAGGTCGCCGTCGGCAGCCTTAGAGGCAAGGACGGCAATGGCCTCGTAAATGTCGTTTAGCTTGGCGGCGATTTCACGAACAGACTGTGCCATAATAATTTTCTTGCCGGGAAGGTCAGCAATTTTTACGTTAAAATCACCTTCCGACATAGCGGTCAGGGCATTAAGCATGGGCAATACGTCGTCGTTTTGGGATTGCACAACGGCATTGGTGCCATCCATAAGGTCTTTGAAAGAATTTTGATATTTGTCTGAATCTATGCGGTATTCAAAGTCGCCCACTGTCGTAAATTCGTGGGACAGCTTGCCAAGGTCGTCCACCATATTGCGCACAACGTCAATAACCGAATACACATCCCTTGTCAAAAGCCCAATTTCATCTTTGGATGTGCGGCTGCGGTCGATATTCATATTAAGGTTGCCCTCGGCGACATTGCCAAGCACAACGCCCAAATTCTTAACAGGTTTGGAAATGGAAGAAGAAATGAAAAGTGCAATAAGGACACCAAGCAAAACCCCCGCCGCGGACAGCCCTATCATTATCAAAATTGTAATGCTTGTAGACTCGGCAAGCTCGTCATTAGTTTCGTCTATGGCCTGTATGGTCGCGGCCATAATTTGGCTCATACGCTCGTTGGCTGTGGGAATTGTCCCCCCGGGCAATGCGCCCCGGCGCACAATTTCAATGGCCGCCATAGAATCGCCGTCCCTTGCGGCAGTTATCAGGTTGGGAATATATTCGTTTAGATAGAGCATTACGGGCTCTTCCAGAGATGCCAGGCCATCCAGCATCTCGTTTCTTCTTTCTTCGGTCAAAAGGGTATCACGTCTGGAATAGTCCCTATATGCCTCAAATAATGTTATTATTTCGTCGCGCTGCTCCAAGAAAAGGGCCTCTTGGCTGTCTATGCCTCCAATCGGATCTATGTCGTCTTCGATGTACATGGCGGCGCGGTTCATAATGCGGCGCGAATTCATAAGGCCGGTTTCGATGTCATTAAGTATCGAATATCGCCTGAGCGGGAAATCAAGTACATAGGTGTATTGTGTGTCAACATTTCTTATGTTGATTGCGCCAAAGGTCGCAACCACTGCTGTAATAGCCAAAAGCAAGAAAAAGCCCAGCAGCAGCCTGCTCCTAATTTTCATGTTCCTGATAAAATTCATATCTCCTTCATCCTTCCTGAATGTTATTATTGTGAAATTTGCGTCCTGCAATCCTAGCTCACGCGACACATTATAACATAATTCACCAAAAATTACAAGGAAAATTTATGCGCAACCGGCTATAGATATTTTCCCGCAAAAGTGTTTTTGTATACAGCTATCGCTATTCCGTTTAAAAGTCGCCCTCAGACTGCCTTTGTGGTTTGCCTGCGGCAAACTGACCTTCGGTCACTTTCGCAAAGCGAAAGCACAGGGAAACACCGTTGAAGCGTTCGTTGTTTCATCCTTGGTTTCGGCGAAGGTTCTCCGCCGAAACTTGGACTTCGGACGATTTTAAATCGGATTAGCTACAATCAACTTAACACCGTCATGGCGGCAACACGCCCGCTGTTTGCCGCATCCGCAACCACCTGCACGCGCATACCCGGGAAAAGCTCGCCCACATGCACAGGCAGACCCGTCACCGAATTAAAAAATATGGTGTTGTTGTCATGGGCAAAAACCCGTGTGTTGAAATTGGCATCCCGCACCGAAATTTGAGAGGGGCCAACATGGGTTACATGTCCCGCAAAGCCGCCCACGGCAGAGGCTGCCAGCAACTCAAAATTCGACACCTCTTGCGAATCCAGCCACAGACGCACGCGGGAGCCCACCGTCAGGGCATACACGTCAATGGCCCCGTCAATAATCAAATGCAGGCTGTCAGGCGTGCCATAAAGGCGCTCGCTGACCACCACATGGCTTTGTTCCCTGTACGAAATGAAAATATCCCGTATGTAAACATCCACAAAAGAGGCCGCGCCCGCCGCCGAGGCCTGTGTCACACGGCCAAATTCCGCCGTGACATCTATGGTGTCGCCTATGCGTAACGAGCGCGGCGGGATATTGCCCATGCCAAAGCGGTATATCACGCTGTCCGCGGTGGTTTCAAAGCTGTGGTTGCGCCCGTTTTCGTCCTGCACCACAAGCAGCGGGAAAAGGGAATTTGCGGCAAAGTTTTTCTCCGCCAGCGTGCCGGAAATTTGGCGCATACGTTCTTCCAGCGTCAGCTTGCGGGCCTGATTGCCGTACACCGCGGCCACAACAAGGTCTCCCACAGCTATGCCGGCCAAATTGGCGGGCGCGCCGCCCCGGGTGATGGCCGCGTCGGCGGCAACGGTATACTCCCGCACGTTTGTGATAACCTCGCCCCGGGGATTAAGCATACGGGTCTCAATACTTATTGTGTTTGCCGCGATATTGACTGCCGCCACCGTGCCGTCCAATATTTGTCTTTCGGCGGCGGGCTGTGTTTCTTCGGGCTGGGCGGGCTGCGGCGCATCTTGCCGGTTTGCCGCCGCAATTACATTGATTGCGACTATCTCGCCGCCGTTTAGCGTGGCCGTGAAGTTCATATCCCGCGAAAGGTCTCCAAAGCTGGCGTTAAGGCCGCCTATTGTGATTATGGCCGCCTGCGCTATGGGGAAGATGCGGTTGTTGTGGGCGGCGTTTTGTGATGTTGTCAAAATAGAGCGAAAAGAGGGGTATGTGTTGGCAATTGTGCCTGTGATGGTCTCTACGGCGGCGGCGGGCGTCTCCGGCGGCGCGTGGCCTATCACCGGCGATTGCATCTCGTTTAGCACATCATACACCAATATGGCCATGGTGGCTCTGGTGGCCATGTCCCGGGGATTCACATTGCCTGTGCCGTCTCCAACCATAATGCCCAGATGGCGCAAAAAATAAACATGGGGGCGGGCACCCGGCGCAATGAGATTGTCGTCACGAAAAGCCGGCACGCCAATGTTGCGCAGGGCCTCTTGGGTGCGCCCCATAAAGCGCACCATAAAAACAGCGGCCTCTTCCCGGGTCAGGGCGCGCAGACGCTCTTGCCCTTCATGCATTACGATGAAATTTTGCAAATCTGATGGGATAAGCACGCCGGAATACAGCAAAAAGGCAATTTCTCTGTCTGTGGCGTTGTTCCAGCTGTCAAAACGGCCGGAAACAGCCTCAATTGTGCCTCGGCGTGCCTCAAAGACGGCATTGTGATATGCGGCCTGCTGCGGGCTTAGCATATCGGGATTAAAGCCTGACATGCGCGCCAAAATGCGCACTGTGTCAAACTTGCTGACAGGATTGGCGGGATTAAAATTGCCTTGCAAATCGGCCGTCATTATGCCCGCGGCGCTGACGGCATTGATGGCATCCCGCGCCCAGGCCTGGTTTGGCCCCACGTCGCGGAAATTTGCGGCATACAGCCTGATGCCCGTGCCGCCCGCGGCAAATATTGCGCACAGCAAAATGGCAGCGGCTCGTGAAATAATCCTTTTCATAATTCCCCTCCTTGGTTTTTAAAGCTTCCTCCGTGGTTAAAAACCTATTGGCCTTGTTACAAAAATGTCGTTAAAATCCTTATACTTCTCTTTTAAAGCCTTTGCCGCTTGCTCGGCGGCTTTGCGTCCCGCGAAAATGCCGAAAACCGCAGGGCCGGAGCCTGTCATCATGGCAGCGGCGGCGCCCCGGTCCGTCAAAAATGCCTTAAGCACGTTGATAATGGGATATTGTTTGGCCGTCACGCTTTCCAATACATTTGACATACCTGCGGCAATTTCTCCCAGATTACGATTTTCAATGCCGCACAAAACCCGCTGTGTGTCCGGCCTTTCTTTAATGGCAGAGATATCAAAATTGCGAAAGACATCCTCAGTGGACACAATTATGGGCGGCTTTGCCAGCACAATATGCATATACGGCAGGGGCGGCAGGGGCGTAAGAACCTCGCCGATGCCGGTGGCGTGGGCACATCCGCGCATCACGCAAAAGGGCACATCCGCGCCAAATTGCACGGACAGATTGCGCAGCTCCTCATCGGAAATGGGCAGCTTAAACAGATTGCGTATGCCAAGCAGTGCCGCGGCACAATCCGCAGAGCCGCCCGCCAGGCCCGCCGAAGCCGGAATGGCCTTATGGATGTTGATAAATATGCCTTCGGCAATCTCAAAGCGGTCTTTTAGATATTTTGCCGCGCGGTATGCCAAATTGCGCTCGTCTCCGGGCAGCCAGGGCAAATTGCTTACAACTTTAAGATAATCGGGCTTGTAAATCTTTTTGATGGTCAGCAAATCGTGCAGCGCAAGGGTTTGCATCACGGTGGAAATCTCGTGATAGCCGTCTGCGCGCACGCCCGTCACATCCAGCGTCAAATTGATTTTTGCCCGGGCCTTTATGTTTGTTTCTTCCATAATATTGGCTCGCTCCATAACTTTGTAAAACTTGGGTTTTTATTGTACTACAATCGACAAAAAATTTCAAATTAAGTTATAGTTACATTTTTGCGAAAGGCGTGTTATAATTGATTAAAATGGCAACGGTGCATAAAGTCCTCACACAATTTTTTTCGCTTAACGCTTTCGGCGATTTTTCGCAAAAACCGCGGAAATTCGCCTGTCGCTTCAACTTTTGCTTCGCAAAAGACGCTCAAGAATTGGTTCGGACTATGTTATGCACCGTTACCAAATATGCAAACGGAGGAAAAATCATGTCAAAAATCGTAGTGGCCCTGGGCGGCAACGCCCTTGGGGACAATGTGACACAGCAGCTGGCAAACGCAAAGCTGGCGGCGGCATCCATAGCGGACCTTGCGGCGGCGGGGCACAGCGTGGTTGTGGCCCATGGCAACGGGCCGCAGGTTGGGGCAATAAAAATGGCCCTGGACGCGGGCGGCTTTGTGGTGCCCATGCCCGAATGTACAGCCATGAGCCAAGGATATATCGGCTTTCATCTTCAGCAGTCCCTGGGTAACGAGCTGGCGGCCCGCGGCGTAAAGCGCCAGGTGGCAACGGTGCTTACGCAGGTGGTCGTCGATAAAAATGACCCTGCCTTTGCCAATCCCACAAAGCCCATAGGCGCATATTATGACGAGACCGCGGCCAAGGAGCTGATGGCGCAAACCGGCAAGACCTATGTGGAAGACGCGGGGCGCGGCTGGCGCTGGGTGGTGCCAAGCCCGCTGCCGGTGGATATTCGCGAAGCCGCAAGCATCAAATTTTTGTCGGACAATGATTTTATGGTGATTGCCTGCGGCGGCGGCGGCATGCCCGTTGTGGCAGAAGACGGCGGCTTTGCGGGCATTGACGCCGTAATCGATAAAGATTTTGCGTCAGCCAAAATGGCGGAGCTGATTGACGCGGATGTGCTTGTAATCCTCACCGCCGTGGACCGCGTGAAAATCAATTTCAACAAGCCGGATGAAAAATCCCTTGACACCCTGACCGTGGCCCAAGCGCAGAAATATGCGGACGAGGGGCATTTTGCCAAGGGCAGCATGTTGCCGAAGGTGCAGGCGGCCATAAAATTTGCCCGGGGCGGCGGTGGAAGAAAGGCGATTATAGGCTCGTTGGAGCAAGCGGCGGCGGCAATTGCGGGCCAATCGGGCACGACAATTGTAAAAGAGTGAGGAGATTTGACCCGGCGAAGGTGGCCCTTTATGATTCGTCCAAAGTTGACGAGCATATGATGAGCTTGCGAAAGCGCCATAGGCGCGCAGGCATGACAAAACCTTAAACCACGAAAAGCACGAAAAAACACGAAAAACCCGCTGCTGATTTTCGTGTTTTTTCGTGCCTTTCGTGGTTTAAAAATTATGCGTCGCTATTTTAACGCCGCCTTTGAGCGATTATTCAAAATCAGCGCAATTGCGCAGGCCAATATGATTATAACGCTGATAAACTGCGAGGTGGACACGGCAAAAACCGTGCCCCTTGCGGCGTCGCCCCGCAGAAATTCCAGCGCAAAGCGGCCCATGGCATAAGGCATGGCATAGAGGCATACAAGATGCAGGGGTTTGCGGTCTTTTTTAGAAAATTGCCACAGGGCGGCAAAGATGACAAAGTTCATTGCGGCTTCGTAAAGCTGCACGGGCAAAAAGGGCACGCCATTGGGCGCCACAACCGAGCGTGTGAAAGCAATGCCCAAAGTATCATGGGGCACGCCATGGCAACAGCCCGCCGCAAAACAGCCCAGGCGCATTATGCCGTGGGCCAGCGGCAGCACAGGCACCACAAAGCGCAGCAAATTGCCAAAATCCTTCTTGAAAAATTTGGCATACACCCAAAAGCCGATGAAAACGCCAAAAAGGCCGCCATAAAAAACCATGCCGCCAAACAAAAATTGAATTACATAAAGAAAATCGCCCGAAAGATGCTGCCGATGCTGTATCAAAATCGGAATTTGCACCAGGGCATGTAAAGCAACGCCGCCCACCGCAAGAAATACGCTTGCGATGACGGCGCACAGCATTAGGTCGTTTGAATTAAAGCCAAATCGTTTCGAGCGTAAAGCAGCCACGGCCGCCCCTATAACAAGGGCGGCCAGACCAATTGTCCCATATGTGGGATGTGTGTTGCCCAGCAGCGTAAAATCCGGAAACATGGATTAAAACAGCATCCAGGTCGGCACGGTTGCACATGCGGCGCACATTGTGCACGCAATCAGAACAACCAAGGACCAAACCAAGGCGATGATGGACAAAACCATGCCCGCCGTGGCAGTGCCGCCTGTGTTGCCCTGCCTTTTAGACACAACGCCAAGGACAATGCCGACGATGGCCAAAACTTGCGGCAAAAGCGGGATGACGCCAAGAAACAGGGCGAATACGATGGCGATGATGCCCATCACCAAAGACCCTATGGCCAAGCCATTTGCCGGCTGTTGCCCCGGCGGCATTGGCGGCATACCCGGCATTGGCGGCATACCACCGGGATGACCGCCTGGTTGATTAGGAAATTGACTCATAATAATACCCCTCCGTGTTTGTATTTATATCTGTAAAGTGTATCACAAATATCTACTTTGCACAATACCTTTTTAGCCCAACAGTGACTTGATAATAAGCAGCAAGCCCATTATAACAAGGGGTATGCCAATTATTGCCAGTAAAATCGTGGCAGTAAGCGCCAGCCCAATAGCCATCAGCAAGCCGCCCAGGATGACGCCAATCAGCCGCCCTGTCAGGCTAAACGCAAAACTAATCAGCCACCATACCGCACGAAACGGAAGCATCAATATGCTCATAATTATCACCCCTTTTTACTGTCGCTGTACAAATATACGACATCCAAATGCAAAAGTTTACCGGTTCGCATGATTTTTTATTTTTAACTTTTCAATCCAGTCATGGCCGTCAGAATAAGCTGTTTCAAGGGCTTTTACAAGCCACTGCCTGCTTTCGTCCGGCAAAAATGGGGCGGCGGCATTAAAGTCCACGGGGGTTTTGTCTTTATGTACTTCATGGGTAGAATACACCGGCGGCGACTTAAAAAACAAAATCAGCTCCGGTGAAAGATATGGCACATCATCCTTATACAATATGGCCTTATCAATGGCCCTTGTGATATTCTCATTTCTGCCGCACACAAAGTCCGCGCCCCTTCTGCCATTAAAAATCACTTCGATATATGTGAAATCCTGCTGCACCTCGTTTAAAAACTCAAAGCCAAATACATTTTCCTCGTCCTTTCTCGGCTTTGCAATTACGTGGCTGCCGGGCTTCATGGCCCATATGCAGGGAAAATCAGCATCGGCGGCGTCTTCGGGGTCAAAAATCGGCACCAGGCTAAGGCTCTTTGGAAAATATTTGTATATGCTCCAGCCCGCATCCAGCAGAAATTTTGCCGCATCCCGCCTGTTTTCGTCGAAAATGCTCACGTCCATGTCGCTGTGCGGGCGCAGCCCCTTATTCAAAAACAGCTCCAGCGCAAAGCCCCCGCAAATGGCATAGGCAAAGCCGCAATCCTTGAAAAAATCATTGCAATCCGATATCAGCTTGTTCATGATGCTCCCCCTTTGCGGTTACAATGCCGCGCCAATGATGTCCTTGATATCATCAATACCATTTTTTGACATAAAATCCTCAATGCCCTCCAGCACATCCATGGTGGCGCGGGGATTGGCAAAATTCGCGGTGCCCACGGCCACGGCGGTTGCGCCCGCCATGATAAATTCTATGGCATCATCCCCCGTCATAATGCCGCCCATGCCAATTATTGGTATTTTGGTGCAGCGGGCCACCTGATAGACGCATCGCAGCGCCACGGGCTTTATGGCAGGGCCGGACAGGCCGCCAAAGATATTGCCCAACACGGGGCGGCGGCGCTTGATATCAATACGCATCCCAAACAGCGTGTTTATCATGGACAGGGCATCAGCCCCCGCGCCCTCGGCGGCTTTTGCGATAACCTCGATGTCCGTCACATTGGGCGTCAGCTTTACAATCAGCGGAAGCCGGGTAGCTTTGCGCACCTCTCGCACCACGCTCTCCGTCAGCTTCCAATTTGTGCCAAACTGCACGCCGCCCTCGGAAATATTGGGGCAGGAGATGTTAAGCTCCAGCATATCAATGCCGTCCTCTTGGGACAGGCGGCGGGCCACATGGCAATAGTCCTCAATTTTGTGGCCGCATACATTCACGATAATCAGCGGCGCCACCTCGCGGAAAAAGTCCATGTCATTGGCGATAAACTGCTCTACACCGGGATTTTGCAGGCCAATGGAATTAAGCATACCGCCATAGCTTTCCGCGACCCGCGGCGTGCGGTTGCCGGCCCACGGCACAGGGGACACGCCCTTTGTGGTGATGGCTCCAAGGCGATTAATATCAACATATTCGGCATATTCGCGCCCGCTGCCAAAGGTGCCCGATGCCACCGTTACGGGATTTTGCCATGTCAGCCCCGCAACCTTCACGGATAAATTCATCACCACACCACCTCTCTTGCGTTAAACACCGGGCCGTCGCAGCACGCCCGTTTGTTAATTACAGCAACGCCCTCCTGCCGCACTTTTACGGCGCAGGCCAGGCAGGTGCCCACACAGCAGGCCATATGCTCTTCCACAGAAACATGGCAGGGCACATTTGCCTGCCCCGCATATTGCGCCAAAGCCTTTAGCATCAGCGGCGGGCCGCATCCATAGGCAATCTCAAAATCGCCGCCGCGGGCGGCCTCAATTACATTGCCGTGAGTGCCATGGCTGCCGTCGTCGGTGCAAATGATAATTTCATCGGCAAATTTGCCAAAGTCCTGTTGCAAAATCACAGCGGCCTTGTCCCGAAAGCCCAGATATACAGAAATTTTGGCATCGGGCACGGCCTTGCGAATACTTGCGGCCAGCCCCAAAAGCGGCGGCACCCCAAGGCCCCCGCCCACAATGGCGAAATTGCGGTGGGTATTGTCAATTGCATATCCATTGCCCAACGGCCCCAATATGCGCAGATGGCCGCCGGGGGCCATGCCCGCAATCTCTTTGGTGCCGCCGCCCACGATGCGATAAACCACGCGCAGATGGCCGCCGGGGGCGTCAATTTCGCAGATGGACAGGGGCCGGGGCAAAAGCATGGCCCCATTGCCGGTGTAAATGCCCAGAAACTGCCCGGGCGCGGCCAGCGCCGCCTGCTTGGGCGAATATATGCGCAAATCAAAGATATCCTGCGCAATTTGGCTGTTTTCTGTGATTTTGGCATGTGTAATCTCGCTCATTTGTATGCTCCTTTGGTTTTACACGGGCGGCATGACGCCCGCTCCGCGTAGGGCCTCTCGGAATGACAGCCCGTAGGGGCGGCGTCATGCCGCCCGGGATGCGTAGGGGCGGCGTTATGCCGCCCGCTCTGCCCTCTAAAACAGTTTATCATATCAAAATTGGTCTTGCAAGTATGTCAATCTTT
>JAITMW010000017.1 GCA_031277155.1 Clostridiales bacterium
TGAACATCCTGCGCGCCAACCTCCGCAACGGCGGCATTAAAACGCCGCCGCGCCCTGTCCACAAGGCTGCGGCAAACCTGCCGCTTGTCCTTAAGCGAGGCGGCATGGGGTATATGAAATGTCAGCTTGGCGGATATCGCGTGCATATCTATCTCTCCTCGATTTTTGAGTGGGAAAGCTTAGTAGAGCGGTGTTACTATCATGCGTCTGGGCAGCTCAAAGGAAAATGCCTGATAGGGCGCTATATTATGCTGCCTTGCCTATGCCGTCGGCGGAAAGGGCGGCGGGGGCGAGGGCCATGGCCAGCGTGAGCATGGTAATTGCAAGTTTTCTTTTCATGATGTTTCCTCCTCTAATTGATTTTTCAGCACGCTTTTTACGATGTCATAGGAAAAGCCGCGGCGCATCAGGAAGGACGCAAGGCGCTGCATTTCCTTTGGGTCGTTTACGATTTCGGTGATGTCCTTGCGGGCAAGGCGCTTGGTCAATGCCCTGCGGGCGGCCTCGGCCTCGTCGTGGTCGTCTTGCTGCAAAATTGCGTCATAGGCCGCCTGTATGTCCTCTTTGGCCACGCCTTTTTGTGATAGGGCGGCCGCAATGCGCCGGCGGCCGTAATTGTTTAAACGGGTTTTGGCGGAGATGTAATTTTGCGCAAGGGCAATGTCGTTAAGATATCCCATTTCTGTCAAAAGCTGTATCACAGCCCGGGCGGCCTCGGGGGAGAATTCCTTGGCGGCCAGCCTGTCCTGCATCTGCTTGCGGGTGCGCGGGGCGTGGCTTAGGTATCGCACGGCAAAGTCCCGGGCGCGGTCAAAATCCGGGGCAATCATTCGGTTTCCTCTTTGCCCAGGCCCAATTCTTGGATGATAGAGTCGATTTCGTCTTCGTTAAGGTTGATTTTCGCCACAATATCATCATCTTTGGCCTTTTTCGAGGATTTTTTCGAGGGCTTTTTCTTGGACTCCAAAATCTCCTTTTCGGCCAGGGGTGTGCCGGCTTCTTCCAGACCTTTCAGGCCGAAATGCTCT
The DNA here is from genome assembly GCA_031277155.1 of Clostridiales bacterium. Lineage (GTDB taxonomy): Bacteria > Bacillota > Clostridia > Lachnospirales > WRAX01 > WRBK01. Next base: position 1,029 of record JAITMW010000017.1, read on the forward strand.
CGCACGGCGGTCTCGATTTCTTTCATCAATTCGGGCCGAGAAAGCAGGGTGTCTTTGGCCTTTTCGCGGCCCTGGCCCAGCCTCTCTTCGCCATAGGAAAACCAGGAGCCGCTTTTTGTCACAATGTCGATGCTTGCGGCCAAATCAAGCACATCCCCCACTTTGGATATGCCCTCGCCAAAAATAATGTCAAATTCGCATGTTTTAAAAGGCGGCGCCACTTTGTTTTTCACGACTTTCACCCTTGTGCGGTTGCCCAGCTGCTTGTCGCCCACTTTTATAGGCTCGCCTTTGCGAATATCCAGGCGCACAGAGCTGTAAAACTTCAGCGCGCGGCCGCCCGTGGTGGTTTCGGGGTTGCCAAACATCACACCGATTTTCTCGCGCAGCTGATTCGTAAACACTATCATGCAATTGTTTCTGTTGGATATGGCCGTCAGTTTGCGCAGAGCCTGGGACATCAATCTGGCGTGCAGGCCCATATGGCTGTCCCCCATGACGCCCTCAATTTCGGCGCGGGGCACAAGGGCCGCCACAGAATCCACGACGATGACGTCAATTGCGCTGGAGCGCACCATTTCTTCGGCAATATCCAGGGCCTGCTCTCCGTCGTCGGGCTGGGCCACATAAAGCTCGTCAATATTGACGCCCAGCCTGCGGGCATATACGGGGTCTAAGGCATGTTCGGCGTCAATAAAGGCCACAATGCCGCCCATTTTTTGGGCCTCTGCAATTAAATGCAGCGTAATTGTCGTCTTGCCGGAGGCCTCCGGCCCGTAAACCTCAATGATGCGCCCGCGGGGAAAGCCGCCCAAGCCCAGCGCAATGTCCAGCGAAAGGCTGCCTGAAGGGATGGTGTCAATCCCCATGTTTTCCACGGCTTCGCCCATTTTCATGACGCTGCCTTTGCCAAAATCCTTCTCTATCTTCGCCAAGGCGGTATCCAAGGCCTTTTGTCTGTCTTCGTTCATTAGCTATCCCTCCAAAAATGTATGTGCAATTTTTATATACTTGCAGAAATCAACCGCGTCAAGGTCTGTCGCGTCAATTTTCACAATTTCTCCGCCAATGTTAAATTCTCCCAAGGGCAGGCAAAACTCCCTGTAATCTTCAAGGCTAAAGCGCCCCCACATCTTGTTGGCCACGCCCCGCTGGGGCAGCACATCCCGCGCCGCAAATCTTTCATACAGCACGGCCATATCCCCCAAAAACACATATGTAAGGGCCTGATAGCCATAGCGGGCAATCAGGCCGCGCAGGGCGTCGCCCTCTCTCAGGCCATTATGATTTTCCTTCATCACAAAGTTGGCCTCTATTATCAAGGGCAGGCCAACCTCCATAAACCGCTCTGCATTAAAGGCCATGGCGTCAAAGGCAATGGCGCTTAATTGCTTGCTGTCCTCGCGATTTTCCACGGGAAAGCTGCGATTGAGGGCAATCTTCACCATATCCTTGGAAAAATATGGGATGCCCGCCTCCCGGGACAGCCTTGCCGCAAATGTGGTCTTCCCTGCGGCGGAATAGCCCGCGATGATGATGATTTTCTTGTTCATTACAATATCGCCCCCGGAAATTCCATTCCTCTCACAGCTCTAATCAACATCAAAATGCGACTTTACTTCATCCGCAGACAAGAAGGACAAATTGTCACCTTCCGCTATTCGATTACGCGCCTCTCTGATTTCCTGAATTTCTTCAATGGTATAGCTGTCGAAATCCTCTGATTCCTGCGCAGAAAGCATGTCGAGGGCAAGTCTGTAGATTACGCTCTTGCGTTCGTCTGAAAGTTGCTCCAGTATATCAAAGATTTGTGTGGTAGCCATGTTTACACCCCTTTCTTATACGCGCCGCCACGCGAAGTTACTGACAATATATTTATAGATTCTTCGGTTGCTTCATATGTCACACGCCAATTCCCGATGCGCAAACGATGAAGGCCGCGAAGTTCACCTTTAAGTGACTTTATATCTCCTTTGGGCGGTTCGTCAAGCAATCCTAATATTGCATTGACAACCCTATGCCGTGTAGGTTTATCAAGCCGATTAAGCATCTTATCTGCGGATTTATCAAAATTTAATTTCTTCATCAAGTTTGCCCCCTCGGCATAGCTATTGCTGCCCCGCCATGATTGATTTGCGCAGCATATCCATCCCATGGGCCACGGCTCTGTCGCGAATACGCCTGCGGTCGCCAAACAGACGAAATTCCTTAACCACGCAGCCGCCATCATGATAAACCCCAATATAACACAAGCCCACGGGCTTTGTGTCCGTGCCGCCATCGGGTCCGGCTATGCCCGTGAAGCTGACGGCCACATCCGTATTTGCTGATTTTGCGGCGCCAACCGCCATTTCCTCAGCAACCTGCGGGCTTACGGCGCCGTATTTTTTTAGGGTCCGGGGACTGACATTCAGCCGCGCAACCTTGGAATCATTGGAATAACACACCACCGCCTCTTGCAGCACGCGGCTGGCCCCCGGCACATCAATTATCGCCGCCGCAAAGGCCCCGCCGGTGATGGATTCCGCCGCCGCAATGGTCAGCCCGCGCAGCTTCATTTGCTCAACCACAATTTCCGCCAGGGTGTCGTCGTCCTCACCGTAAATATACGTGCCCAGCCGCTGATACAGCATGTCGGCCACAGGCGCAATCAGCACCCGCGCCGCCGCCTCATCCGCGGCCTTGGCGGATATGCGCAAAATCACCTCGCCGGCGCGATTGGTGGCATATGGCGCAATGGTGGGGTTTGTCTGGCTTTGCAAAATGTCGGCAATTTTTTCCTCCATGGCGGATTCGCCGATGCCCACAAGGCGCAGTGTGCGCGAAACCAGCACGCCATCAGAAAATGCCCTTAAATAAGACCGCACATGATTGTTAAACATGGCCTGCATCTCCCTTGGCGGCCCCGGCAGCAATATGCATATCTTGCCATTGCGCTCAATAATACAGCCGGGTGCCGTGCCGCCCGGATTGGCCAAAATTCGCGCCCCCACAGGAAAAACAGCCTGCTTTCTGTTGCTTTCCGGCATGGCGTGGCCAATGCGTCCAAAAAAGTCGGAAACTACAGCCAGCGTCTCCTCATGCAAAAACATATCCAGCCCAAAATAGGCCGCCGCGGCCTCTTTGGTGATATCATCAGCCGTGGGGCCCAGGCCGCCAGTTACAATCACGGCGTCGCTTCGCGAAAAAGCCTCGCCATATGCGCTTTGCAGGCGCTGCATATTGTCGCCCACCACCTCGTGACGATAAACATTTATGCCTATGCCGGCAAGCTCTTTTGACAGCCAGGCCGCGTTTGTGTTTACAATGTCGCCCAGCAGCAGCTCCGTGCCCACAGCAATAATTTCCAAATTCACAACTTCACCTCATTTTTATGTGCCTGACTGTGTCAGCTAAGGTCAGTGTAGGGGCGAGCTTTGCTCGCCCGCGTATACGCAAAAACGCACATGCCAATTTAATCGCATTTTCAGTCATCCCGCACAAAATTTTTGATATAGCCCCGCGATGCTTGTAGGGGCGAGCTTTGCTCGCCCGCGTATAAGTCACGACCTTAACACCCCCCTATTATTCCAAATATAGTCAATTGCCGACACCACAGTCAATGCCAGGGCCGCATATATCAACACCGTGCCCGCAATATCAAAAAATGGATGGGGCAGATTCGCCAAAACAGTCGGTATCATAATCATCTGCACCACGGTTTTTGCCTTGCCCAAAACCCCCGCCGATATAACCACATTTTTGTTTGCGGCAATCATGCGCACGCCTGCTATGATAAATTCCCGGGACTCCATCAATATAAAAATCCACGGGCTGATGTCGCCCAGCACCACCATATACACCATCGCCGACATCACAAGAACCTTGTCCGCCAGCGGGTCCATAAATTTGCCAAAATCCGTCGAAAGGCTGTATCTCCGCGCGATAAAGCCGTCCAAAAAGTCCGTCACCGCCGCCAAAATAAAGATGCCCATGCCAATAAGGCGGGCCGTCTCCATCGGCAGGGCAATGCCCTCGGACAGGCCGGCTTGCAAAGCCAGCACCATAAAGGGTATCATGCACATGCGCGCAATTGTCAGTTTGTTAGGCAAATTCATTGACACAGCCCTCCAATCAGGTCATATTCCGTAGATTCCGCGATGCGCACATTTACAATTTCGCCTATTTCCAGCGGTCCCGCGGTCTCAATATACACCAGCCCGTCAATTTCCGGCGCATCGGCTTTGCTTCGGCCAAAATACACGCCGTCTTGCGCGCCTTCCACCAGCACTTCCAGACTATCCCCAATTTTTTCCATCAACTTTCCTCCGGAAATCTCCTGCTGAATTTTCATCAGGCGGTCGGCTCTGGCTTGCTTGGTTTTTTCTTCCAAATGCCCCTCCAACCTGTCCGCCGGCGTCCCCTCCTCGCGGGAATAGGCAAACACACCCAGCCTGTCAAATTTAATTTCCCTTATGAAGTCGCACATCTCAACAAAATCCGCCTTGGTTTCGCCGGGAAAGCCCGCAATCAGCGTGGTACGCAGGGTTATGCCGGGCATGGCCTTTCGCAGCTTGGCGATAACAGCCCGCAAATCCGCCTGGGTGCTGCGCCGCCCCATCTGCCGCAAAATCCTGTCGGCGGCGTGCTGTATGGGCATGTCCACATATGGCAGCACCTTGGGGTTTTGCGCCATTTCGGCAATAAAATCCTCGTAAATATGCTCGGGATAGCAATACAACAGACGTATCCAGCATATGCCGTCAATTTTGGACAACTCTCGCAGCAGCTCATGCACAACCTGCCGCCCATATATATCCACGCCATAAAGGGTCGTATCCTGGGCCACCAGCACAATTTCCTTCACGCCGCGCGCCGCCAGGGCGGCGGCTTCATCCACAAGGGACTGCATATCGCGGCTGCGATATGGCCCGCGTATGGCGGGAATTGTGCAATATGTGCAGGTTTTGTCGCAGCCCTCGGCAATCTTCAAATAGGCATAATAGCCCGGCGTGGACAAAACACGCCCGCCATATTCAACAGACGCCGAATCCGCGCCAAAGGCGAAGGCGGCCCTCATTACATCAGCAATGCGGCCATACTCATGCACGCCCAAAACCGCGTCAATTTCATCACTTTCAAACAGCTCCCGATATCGCTGGGCGGCGCATCCCGTTACAATCACGGCGCGGCAGCGCCCCGCCCGCTTATGCTCCAACGCCTTTTCGATTTCCTCCCGCGCCTCGGCCACGGCATCTTGCAAAAAGCCGCAGGTATTTACAATTATAGCCGAGGCTTCGGCCAAATTCAGAGTAAACACGCATCCCTCGCCCGCCAGCAAACCCAGCATAACCTCGCTGTCCACCCGGTTTTTGTCACAGCCCAGCGACACCAGCGCCACTTTGATATCATGCCTCATATATTATCTCTCCGGTTTTTCTGATATACGCCAAAAAGCCGCTTCGGTCGCTGGTTTCATCCAGCATATGGGGCTCTATGTCAATACTTATACGCCTCGTCAAGCTGTATAGCGCAGCGGCCATATCAAGCCAATCGCCTTGAAAGTCATTAACCACAACAGCAATGTCAATATCGCTGTATTCGTGGGGGATACCGCCTACGTAGGAGCCAAACAGTATTATGAATTTGGGTTCAATAATATTTCGGACTTCGTCCGCATATTTCGCGGCTATTTCTCTAACTTTCTCTTTATCCAACACAGCATTTCCTCCGTTTCAGCAATAAGTCTATCGCATCGCTCTTTAGATAATATTTCTGCAACTTTGTCTTTGTGTTCCGGATAGCGAGCTTCAATTTGCAAAGGCATCAGAAAATCTAAGAGGTCAAATTGCGTTTCGGTTAAATCATCGAAAATGCCGCCTATCCGGGCAAGTCTTTGCAAGGCATGAATTTTAGGCGGAATTTCATCGGTCATCTCTGCTATTATCGCTTTAAAGCCCTTTTCCACCACTTGATGGCACATAAAGCCAACATACAGATAACGCCCCGTATCCCGCATAGCCTTGGCGGTTTCAAGGTCATAATCACAAAGTTCAAGCCAATATTCAACTTTATCAAACATTTCAGCCTACATCTCCCTTCTGCGCTCCAGATACTCCCTGTGCTGCTGCGCCGTCATCAGCACCTGCCGCGGCTTTGCGCCGTCTTCGGGGCCGACCAGGCCCCGGGCCACAAGTTCTTCCATCATGCGGGCCGCCCTGTTATAGCCTATGCGAAAGCGCCGCTGCAACATGGATGTGCTGGCCTTTTCCCGCTCTACGATAAAGGCGATGGCTTCGTCGATAAGCGGGTCGGCCTCGCCCTGGGCCTCGCCATTTTCAAGAGAGGCCGCTGTAATTTTCTCTATCATGGCCTCGTCATAGGCCGCAGCGCCGTCCTGCTTGATGAAATTCACGATATTTTCCACTTCTTTGTCGGTAATTAGCGAGCCCTGTATGCGCCGCGGCTTGGACAGGCCCACAGGCGAAAACAGCATGTCGCCCTTGCCCAGCAGCTTTTCGGCCCCCGTCATATCCAGGATTGTGCGGCTGTCCGTGCCGCTGGACACGGCAAAGGCCAGGCGGCTGGGCACATTGGCCTTGATTAGGCCCGTGATGACGTCCACAGAGGGGCGCTGGGTGGCAATTATAAGATGAATACCCGCCGCCCGGGCCTTTTGAGCCAGGCGGCATATGGATTCTTCAACTTCCTTGCCGCAGGTCATCATTAAATCCGCCAGCTCGTCAATAATTATCACAATTTGCGGCATTGCGCTTTCGCCCTCGGCGGCAAGATAGGCGTTGTAGCCCGCAAGGTCGCGCACCTTGGCATGGGCAAATTTCTCATAGCGCTCGTCCATTTCCCGCACGCCCCACGCCAAGGCACCGCTGGCCTTTTTGGGGTCTGTCACCACCGGGATAAGCAAATGGGGTATGCCGTTGTAAATCGAAAGCTCCACCACCTTGGGGTCTATCATCAACAGCTTTACCTCGGCGGGTCCGGCCTTGTATATGATGCTGGCTATCAGCGTGTTAATACACACGGATTTTCCCGCCCCTGTAGAGCCGGCAATCAGCAAATGGGGCATTTTGGAAATGTCGGAAACCACGATATTGCCCGCAATGTCCTTGCCCATGGCAAAGGAAAGTTTGCTTGGCGCGCTCCAAAAGGCATCGTCGTCAATAACTTCCCGCAAAAAGACGGCCTGGGTCTCCTTATTCGGAATCTCAATGCCCACAACGGCCTTGCCGGGTATCGGGGCCTCTATGCGTATGCCTTGGGCCGCCAGATTCAGTGCCAAATCGTCCGCCAGGCCGGAAATTTTGCTGACCTTAACACCGGCACCCGGGGACAATTCATATCTTGTCACCGTCGGCCCCTTGGACACCTCAACCACCCGCGCCTCCACGCCAAAGGATTTCAGGGTTTCTTCCAGCTTTTTGGAATTATCCAAAATTTGGGCACGGGTGCTTAATGACGGCTGATATGTATTTTCGCGAAGCAGCTCTACAGGCGGAAAGATATATTCCGCAAGCTGCGGAGGCGGCGTCATGTCTATTTCAGTTTCGGGTTTGGGTGATGCGCGGGCAGGGGCCGCCAAGGCAAGGGGCTTTTCCTCCTCATCTTGCAGCATTACGGCCTCGGGCTGATATCCTTCAACAATGCCCCGCACATTTATCACATAGTCGCCCGGCAGGGCGGGCTCGGCCTCGGCATAAAGTTTGCCCGCATCTTCTTGGGGCAAGGGCGCCAGCAAAATATTTCTGGAAGATTTTGGCCTGTGTTCCAGCTTTTGCTCAATTCTTTCGTTCTTCAGCCCATCCTTTGGAATTGCAATCCTGCCGCCGTCATGCCCCTCAACATATCCGTCCTCGTCCAATACCACATTAAGAGGGCCTCTGGCGGTTTTCACCGGCGCGGGATATTTATATTCATATTCGTGTTCGTATTCCTCTTCGTATTCCTCATGGATTTGCTGCGCCTCTTCATGCTCAATTTTGCGCTGCCTGGCCGCTGCCCTCTTGTCTTTCACGCTGTCCGCCGCGTCCTTGGCCGTAAAGACGCCGTTTCGTATCGCTGCAAAAAGCGAACGCCCCGTAATCTGCATAATCAAGATGGCAGAGGCCGTGATAAAGAGGATATATGTGCCTATTTCAGAGATTGCGGCAATAAAAAGACGGCTTAGGGCCGCGCCGAAAAGGCCGCCGTTTGACGGGCCGCCCGAAAGGAAGATGTGGCCCATGTATTGCCATACGCTCATATCCTCGGGCCTTGCAGAGCCTATCATATGCGCGATGCCAAGCAGCAACAGAAATACAACGCCGCCCATGGCAATTTTGCCTTTTGGCAAATTGCCCGCCTTGCCCACAAGCAGAAAGCCGCCGAAGATTAAGGCAAATATGGGCAGCAAAAAAGCGCCGATGCCAAAAAGGCCAAGCAAAAGGGAATTGACCAGGCGGCCTATCAGCCCCGCGTCTTCCACAAGCAGGCTTATCATCACCAAAACAGCCGCCGCAAGGATGATTATGGCGACAATTTCGTGTCTTATCACATTTTGCGGGCGTTTTGTGTCAATCCTGCCGGAATTGGCTTTATTTCGCCTTTTATTTTTTGAATCGCTTTTTGCCGACATAATGCATCCCCATTTCTCAAAAATTTTCTCGTCTTGATAATAATAATATAAAATGATATAATATTCAAGATGCAATTAAATGCGGAGTTTGGGATGCGCGAATTTTATTTAAACAACAAAAATTTCATAGATAAATTGATGCTGCTTGTATCCATCGCGGCTTTTTTGGCTTTGGCCGTCTTTGTTGCGGGTTATGTGGCACCTTTTGTGGCGGGTTATGTCATCAGCCTGATACTTTCGCCCCTTGTCACCCTCATACACAACAAATGGCGCATACACCGCGGGCTTTTGGCCGCCGTTTTGATATTGGGCCTGCTTTCGGCGCTTTTCTTTTTGGGCAGCTTTGTGTTCGACCGCATCGCCAATGAAATTATTGGGCTTGAAGCCGACATTCAAATGTATTTCGCCAACGCAATAATTCTAATCGAAAACATGATGGCCCGCATTGAAAGTATGCTGGGCGCCGAGTGGGAGATAGATTTTGACGCGCTGCTTAACCAATTGCTGACATTGGCCGTCGGTATGCTTCAGGGCGCCATCCAGGGCGGCACCTTCGCGGCCATACCCGTCTTCATTTTGCGCGTGATAATTGCCATTGTTTCCGCCTTTTTCTTCATCAAGGACAAAGAGCGCATAGCACAAAGCATTGCCGCCCTGTTTCCAAAGCATCTTGTGGAGCGCTATCGCATTGTGCGCCAAGGCCTGCTCAAGGCCCTGGTGGGCTATGCAAAGGGCCAGCTGATGGTTATGGCCCTTGTGACATCTGTTTGTTTCATCGGCCTTATCATCATAGGCTCGCCATATGCGCTCTTTATCAGCATAGGCATCGGCATCTTCGACCTTATCCCCGTTTTTGGCGCGGGCGGCATTTTGATACCTTGGGCTGTATATCACTTCATCGCCGGCAATTTCTCCTTTGGCATAGGCCTGTTGATAATTTACGGCGTCGTTTTTTTAACCAGGCAAATGCTGGAAGCCCGCATCGTGGGCTATCAAATAGGCATACATCCCATTTTATTGTTAATGAGCGTATATGTGGGCATTGTTACCATGGGCCCCGTAGGCATCTTGGCAGGGCCTTTGATTGCACTGACCATCAAGACCACAATGGAGGCAGATTTTTCCGCGTCCACAGAGGCCGTGAAAAAAAGGCCGATTATTTACAGAAGAAGGAAAAAAGTGTAAAAGGGGTAATTTATGCGTTTTGTGAGAATGAAGCACTGCAAGCCCGGTATGTTTATAGCCCGGGACATATACGGCGAATATGGCGTCTTGCTTTTGGCCCGGGGGCGCACCCTCAGCAGCCGCCACATCTACGCGCTGGAGCAGCAGGGATATCCGGGGCTCTATATTATCGACGAACATTCCGAAGGGCTGGAATTGGAAGAAGTGGTGGTTGACGACCTGATGCGCCAAAGTGCCATCACTGCCGTCAAAGAGATGTTTGACAAGGGCGCAAACGCCCTGTATATTAAAAATCAGGAAATGTACAAGGCCGTCAGCGATGTTATTTACGACATCGTAGACCATATCTTTGAAACCAATCCCGCCGTGCTTAATGTGCCTCTGTTAAAGAGCTTTGACGAATATACGTATCAACACAGCGTTGATGTGGGCATCCTGGCCATCATGCTGGGCAAAAGATTGAAAATGACAAGGACGGATGTGCTGAATTTGGGCAAGGCGGCATTTTTTCATGATATCGGCAAAATGTTCATCCCCAAGGCCATCCTCAACAAAAAAGGCAAGCTGACGCGGGAAGAATTTGATGTAATGAAAAAGCATCCGGAGCTGGGCTTTGACTTCACAAAAGAAATTTTGCATCAGCCCCCCGTCATAAACCGCGCCGTGCTGCATCATCACGAGCGTTTTGACGGCGCGGGTTATCCAAACAAGATAAAAGGCAAGGGCATACCCCTGTTTTCACAGATAATTTCAATTTCCGATGTGTTTGACGCCATGGGCTCTTCCCGCGTGTATAAAAAGGCCCAATTGGCCACCGAGGGCTATGAATATATCATGGCCAGCGCGGGCCGCCAATTTGACCCTGAAATTGTGGACCTTTTCACAAAGACCATTGCCCCCTTCCCGGCGGGCCTTACAGTCAGGCTGTCAAACGGCCTGCACGCCGTTGTTGTGCGCAACAATCCAAACTTTATGATGCGCCCGTTGGTGCGGGCCTTTGACCCTGACGACCCCGGGTATCACGAATATATCAATCTTTCTGATGATTTGAATGCTCTGGATATGACCATCATTGGCGTGGTATAGAAAAATCCAAACCTTGCGAAACTTGGGAATATGTGCTAAGATGAAGGAAGTAAAGCAACCAACCATACATACCAAAGAAAGGGGCAATACCATGGAAAATTTTACCTTTAAGAGACCAACTGATTATGTCTTCGGCAGAAACGCCGAGGACAAGACAGGCGAAATGCTGAAAAAATACGCCGCCACAAAGGTGCTGGTGCATTATGGCCAAGGCAGCGTCATAAAAAGCGGGCTTTTGGGCCGCGTGGAGGACAGCATAAAGTCCGTGGGCATCCCATATGTGATGCTGGGCGGCGCGCAGCCAAATCCCGTTGACACCCTTGTTTACGAAGGCATAGACCTTTGCCGCAAAGAGGGTGTGGACTTTGTTTTGGCCGTGGGCGGCGGCAGCGCGATAGATTCCGCCAAGGCCATTGCCGCCGGCGTGCCCTATGACGGCGATTTTTGGGATTTTTATGACGACAAGGCCGAAATTGAAAAGGCATTGCCCGTGGCCACGGTGCTTACAATTCCCGCGGCGGGGTCGGAAGGCTCGGCGTCTACGGTAATCAGCAAAGTTACAGGCGATGGCCCCGTGGAAAAGCGCGGCGGCGGCAACGAGCATATCGTGCCCACATTTTCGCTGCTAAATCCGGAGCTTAGCTATACCCTGCCGACATATCAAACGGCCTGCGGCATTGTTGACATTATGGCCCATGTTTTCGAGCGTTATTTCACCAATACCCCCGACGTGGAAATTACTGACAGGCTGTGCGAGGCCATTTTGCTTACCGTGATAAAATATGCGCCCACAGCCATTGCCAAGCCGGATGATTATGCCGCCAGGGCCAATATCTATTGGGCGGGCACCATCGCCCATGACAACAGCTGCGGCCTGGGGCGCGAGCAGGATTGGGCCACCCATCTTCTGGAGCATGAGCTTTCGGGCCTGTATGACGTGGCCCATGGCGCAGGCCTTGCGGTGATGTTTCCCGCGTGGCTGGAATATGTTTGCGAGCAAGACCTGGACCGCTTTGGGCGTTTTGCCAAAAATGTGTGGAATATAGACTGTGAGGGCGACAAAAAAGCGACGGCCCTAAAGGCGGTCGCGGCCACCAAGGACTTTTTCAAATCCAT
>JAITMW010000032.1 GCA_031277155.1 Clostridiales bacterium
GGCCGTTGATGATGGCGGCGGTGCCGATTTTAACATGCCGAAAGCCCGCAAAGCCAATGCCGCGAAAGGCAATTTCCTCAGTAATGGGCGGTATCATGGCAAAAACGGCAAGGGACAGCAAAATGCCCCCCTCCGCAAGCATATCCAGCATCACATCGCTGATTACATTAGGGAAAACCAGCTGGCTAACGGAGTTTATCAGCATCAGCACGGGCTGCATCAACAGCGACAGGCCAATAATCATCAGCACATTGCGCCAGCCCAGACGGCGAAAAGGCAGGATTTCTTTGATATGCTTGCGCTTGATTATCAAGTAGATGGCGCTGGGCACCCCCAGCACCAATATCTGGATATACAGGATTTGTCCCCAGGCCGGAAAAAAGTCGGCGGGGGAAAAGCCGGGGTCAAGAATCATCATAATGCCAATTGCGATGCCAAGCATAAACTGCAAGAAAATATTAGCCAGTATCAAAATAAGAACGAAGGTGTTGGAATTTTTTGGCGCAAAGGGAAATTTTGCCTTGGGCGGCGGCACATGCGCCGGAGGGACATGCTGGGGGGGATAGCTTTGTGCAAAGCCATCCCGAAGGTCGATATAATCTTGATTCTTTCTGTTATTGTTGTCCATGAAAACCCTCCTTTAACATACTTATCTGCCCATTATATCACATAAAACAACCTAAAACAATTGATATTGCGAAAATCTTGTGTTAAAATTGAAACATGCTTAAATTATCACAGGCCATTGCCAGTTTCAGAGACCCGAAGGGCAGGGATACATACAAAAAGGTTGGAGCCATCACATTTCCCGCCTTTGCGGAACTGTTCCTGATTTCGGTTAAGGGCATCGTGGACATGATAATGGTCAGTCGGCTGTCCATTGCCGCCATTGCGGGCGTGGGCATCACAAACCAGCCATTTTGGCTGCTGATTGCTATTTTCAACGCCATGAATGTGGGCACGACGACGCTGGTCAGCTGGAATATCGGCAAAGGCGACAAAGCCAAAGCCGGCGCCATTGCGCGTCAGGCCATTATTTTCAATTTCGTCCTGGGCGGCGCCCTGTCTGCCCTGGGATTTTTTGGCGCGCGCCATTTTATGCCCCTGATGATTGACGACCCCCAGGTGGTTGCCTATGCCGTGATGTATCTTGAGATTGTTTGCCTCGGGCTGGCCTTTAACGCCGTGGCCATGGGCATTACGGCGGCATTGCGCGGGGCGGGCGAAACGAAGATACCCATGTTTTACAATTTGGCGTCGAATGTGCTGCATCTTGTGCTGAATTATATGCTGATTTTTGGCAATTGGGGTGCGCCGCGTCTGGAGGTGATGGGCGCGGCAATTTCCACCAGCGCGGCACGTACCTTTGCCGCCTTTGCGGCCCTTGGCGTGCTGATGTTTTGGAGGCGGTCGCCAATACGCATAAAGCTGCGGGACAGCTGGCGGCTGCATACAAAGACCATCAAGGATATTTTTGCCATTGGTATGCCGGCGGCGGGGGAGCAATTTGTGATACAGACGGGCCTGCTTATTTTTACGCGCATCGTGGCCAGCTTGGACACACAGGCCTTTGCCGCCCACCAAATTGCCATCAATGTCAATATGGTGGCCTTTTCAATTTCTCAGGCCTTCGCCATTTCCAACACTGCCCTTGTGGGGCGCGCCGTCGGTGCGGATGACTATCCCCTGGCGGAGCGTTATACCATATATGCCCGCCGTCTGGCGCGGATTTTCACCGCCGCCGTCACTTTGAATTTTATTATTTGGGCAAGCCGTCTGCTGGGCATCTATACCGACGACCCCGTCGTCATCGCCTATGGCATCCCGGTTTTTTACCTCATGGCCGCAACGCAATATGTGCAATCGTCCCAGATGTGTACGGCGGGGGCGCTTCGCGGCAGCGGCGACACCATGTATCCCTTCTATGCGTCCATCGTGGGCATTTGGGGCCTGCGCCTGGCTTTGGCGGCCCTGTTTGTGTTTGTGTTTGATTGGGGCGTGTGGGGCGCGTGGCTGGCCTTTTTCATTGACCAATCAGGCCGCTCCGTTGTCGTAAAGCGGCGGTTTAGTTCGGGCAAATGGAAGGAAATGAAGGCCGTGCGGGAAGAGCGTATGCGAAAGCGGACCCACAGGCTGGAATACACGGCCTATTCCAAATAAAACACTTCGCGCAAAGGCACGGCCACAGGGCTGTTGTCCTCGTTGGTCTTCATTATGTCCTTCATATGGGCCCACCATTTTTGGCAAACTTTCGTTTGGGCCATGGCATCCCAACGTGCCTCGTCTTCAATTTCCACATAGGCAAAAAGCTGACCCGTGGCCTCGTCCAAAAAGATGGAATAGTTGTGCGCGCCGTGTTTTTTCAGCTCGGTGGCCATCTCGGGCCAAAGCTCGTCATGGCGGCGTTTGTATTCGTCATAGCTGTCTCTGTTTACATACATAATGCTGGCTTTGCGAATCATAAAAATCACCTCCGGCAATCAATATAACATATTTGACAAAAAAAGAACAGTGTTTTAGGGGAATTTCGTCCTTTTCTTCCTAAATCGACTATGATATACTGGAAGCAACAGGAAAATCCATGCACGAAAGGGGAGCGCGAGATGGCACAAGCTGTTGTGATGCCCAAGGCGGGCATATCTGTCGAAAGCTGCATCATGGGCGCGTGGCGCGTGGCGCCGGGCGATGCCGTCAATATCGGAGACATACTTTTTGATTATGAAACGGACAAGGCCGCCTTTGAATGTGAATCCACGGCGAAGGGCACGCTTCTGGAGGTCTTCTTTGAAGCGGGGGACGAGGTGCCGTGCCTGGTGGCCGTATGCGCGATTGGTCAGCCCGGTGAGGATGTTTCGGGGCTTAGGCCCGGCTTGGACGATGCCGCGCCTGTGGAGGAAGCGGCCCCTGTGCAGGAAGTTGCCGCGACGCAGATTGAGCGTGCCGCCTCAACGGGTGCGGCATCGCCCCGCGCCAAAAATCTGGCGGCACGTATGAAGGTGAATCTGGACGCTGTGGCCGCAAGCGGGCCGCGCGGCAGAATTATAGAGCGTGATGTGCTGGCGGCAGTGGAAAATGCCGCCACAGGAGAAGGCATTGGCGGCCGCGGGCATGACGGCTATATTGGCGGCGCCAAACGGGAAGCTGTTGCCGCCAAAGCCGCCGAGGCGGCGGAATACATTGACGAGAAAATGCCGCCCATACGCATGGCCATTGCAAAATCCATGACAAAATCCCTGACGGAAATTGCCCAGCTGACCCATCATCATTCTTGCGACGCCACTGTGATTCTCAATCTGCGGCGCCGCCTGAAACAGGACGGCGGGCGGCTTGGCCTTGACGGCGTTACCATAGGCGATATGGTGCGATACGCCG
>JAITMW010000063.1 GCA_031277155.1 Clostridiales bacterium
TTTCGATATTCCAATGGGTCTTTCCATCAAAACGAACTGCCCGGATGGCCAAACTTTTTTTATGACACCTATGGGAATTTGGTTGCCCAAACCTTTAACGCTGATTATGGCTATGGTCCATGGGAGTATCACTTTGTGTCTTTTAGCGGTGGCACGCTTTTGCTTGACCTGATTACCAGTTATCACCGCAATTATTGGCAGGAGCACAACAACGAGCCATTTGTTGCGGGCGTAAATAATGTTACAGGGATTCGATTTGAATTCTGGGATACGGAAAGCTACCACGCATATCGCATCAGCTTGCCAAGAACCATCCTCGGTATGCCGGATAACCCCCTTACACAAATCCACTCCCTCGCTGCCCTTGAGGCCGAAATAACCGCCTCCATCCTACAGCGGCTCATGGCGGATTAAATGGGGCGCAAAACATAAGGCGTACTGCTTTGGTTTAGGGGCGGGCGAGCAAAGCTCGCCCCTACAAGAAGCGGAAGGTATTGGACACTTGTTTGGATAATTGCGGGTTTCGCTGAAACTGCACGGCTTGAACAGCGGGCGAGCAAAGCTCGCCCCTACAGCAATCATGACGGCATTGCTAAAATCTTACCCCGGTAGGGGCGAGCTTTGCTCGCCCGCTGTTGGCGGCCATTGGTTGTATCTGAGACCCGATAGGACATCAGCTTGGTTTTGTTTTCATGTTTATGAGCAAATAACGCAATAGATTTTGTAGGGGCGAGCTGCGCTCGCCCGCTGTTGGAGGCCATTAAGAATAATGGGGTGATTATAATGATAAAAAAAGGAACATGGGTAAGCATACGCGCCACCATTTTGGAGGCGGGCAGCCGCGCAGAGGGCATACCCGCGGACACGGCGGCGATGCCGCTTGTTATGTGGGTTAAGGGCCATTTGACGGCAGATTGCACCCTTGGCAACCGGGCAGAGGTTCGTACGGCCACAGGGCGCATAGAGCGCGGCATTTTGGAAGAGGCGGAGCCTTATACCAATGTGGATTATGGCGGATTTGTGCCTGAATTGTTGCGCATTGGCGCAGATGCACGCAAAATCCTGTTTGGGGGTGAGACGCATGGCTAAAGACAAAGAAATGGGCTATGCCGCCGTGATGGCGCGCAAGAACCGGATTTTAATGGATTCTTTGGGCATTGACTTCAGCAAATTTGAGACGGGCACCATCGCCTTTGATTATGAGGGCGTGATGGCCGCCACGGGCATGACTTTTGACGAAATTCGCCGCATACAGCTGGCAGCAGGCGTAGGCGACACGCCCATGCTGGAAATGCGCAATATCACGGCCCTTGCGCGCAAATACGCCGCGCCGGGTATGGGCGCGCGCATATTTATCAAGGACGAGGCGGCCAATCCTTCCGGCTCTTTTAAGGACAGGCGGGCCGCCACGGCAGTGTATACCGCGAAACGCCTGGGCTTTAAGGGCGTTGCGGCGGCCACCAGCGGCAATTATGGCGCGGCTGTGGCTTCCCAGGCGGCAAAGCTGGGGCTTAACGCCATAATCGCGCAAGAATGTTATGACAGCCGCAAGGTCGGCCAGCCGGAGATACTGGAAAAAACGCGCAAATGCGAGGCTTTTGGCGCGGAAGTTATTCAAATGACCGTTGGGCCGGAGCTTTTTTATAAATTTTTGACAATTTTAGAAGAAACCGGATATTTTTCCGCCAGCCTATATTCGCCATTTGGCATCAGCGGCGTGGAGACGCTGGGCAGTGAAGTGGCCCTGCAAATACGCCGCCTGACAGGCAAAGACCCCGACGCCGTCATCGTCACCCACGCCGGCGGCGGCAATATCACGGGCACGGCCCGGGGCCTTGCCCGAGAGGGCTGCAAAGCGCAGGTTGTCGCGGCCTCTGTCAATCTTAAGGGGCTTCATATGGCCTCTGACGGACATTTCAACCGCAAATCCTTCACCACGGGCCACACGGGCTTTGGCTTTCCTTTTGCCACCTGGCCCGACAGAAGCGACATGCCAAGAAATGCCGCGCGGCCCCTGCGATATATGGACCGCTATGTCCTTGTAAATCAGGGCGAGGTATTTTACATGACACAGCTGCTGGCCAACCTGGAAGGGCTGGAGCGCGGCCCCGCAGGCAACACATCCCTGGCGGCGGCCTTTGCCTTGGCGCAAAAAATGCCCGAAGATGCCATAATCGTGGTGCAGGAGACCGAATACACCGGGGCAGGCAAGCATATCCAGCCCCAGCTGGCCTTTGCCAAGAAAAGCGGCATAGACATACGCTTTGGCGACCCGGCCGAGGAAGTGCCCGGCGAATCTATTGTGCTGCCGCAGCATCCGGGGCTTATTGCCGCCCGGGACGTGGATATGGACGGGCTGCGCAAGTCGTTGATACGCAACACCTTGCGAAATAATCCGGATGCGGATTTAACAGATATTGACATAGAATTTTTGGCGGCGGAGACAAACAGCAGCGTGGCCTTTGTGCGAGACAATATTTAAAGTGGGGCGACCATGAAAAAGCAGTCGCAATAATAACGGCTTTTGTACTAATTAATGAACAGTTGCTCTAAATAAAACACAGGAGGAGAATATATGAAACGCGAAGATGATTTTGCAACAAGACGGGCGCATTTGGCCGACTTAAGTGACGAGCAGCTTAAAGACCGCTTTTGGCAGTTGACGGGACAGGTGGTGGACCCGCTTTTAAAGCTGGGCTACGAATATACCAGCCCCGCCATAGAGCGCAGCGTGCTTTTGCGCATGGGCTTTAGCTCCCTTGAGGTAAAGGACATTGTGCAGGGCGCTTTGGAGCGCGGCCTTTTGGGCCATGGCGCGGGCAATATTGTGTACAAGCTGGCAAAGGCAAAGGATATGGGAATACGCGACGCGGGGCTGGCTCTGGCACAGGGGAAATATTGGGACGAGGCAAAGGCGATGTTTTAAGGGTATAATATTATGAACAACGAAGAAAAGATTTTGGGGATTTTGGAGAAAATGCAGGCCGATATGGCGGGCTTGCAGGCCGATATGGCGGAAGTAAAGGCCGCGCTTGGAGATGTGAAGGAGGGGGTGATTTTTATTGAAAATGACCATAGCCAAGGCATAAAAGCCTTGCATGACGGATATGTCATGGCCTATGACATATCCAGGGAAATCCGCAATGAGGTGTTAAAAATTAATCTTAGAGAGCAGTGTCAGGATACAAGATTGATGACTCTTGAGCTTGGTTTTGATGAATTTAAGCGCAAACTTTCAGCAAGGGGGATAATATGAGTATAGAATTTAACCGCAACTTTATGAAATGCCCGTCTTTCAAAGACGAGATGGCCAAAAGCGACCAACAAAACGGCGTGGCGCCGCCACCCGTCAACATTGCGCCCCGTGGCGGCGAAAAGATTGTCCTGCCTGCCTTTGATGGCATCGCCATAAATGACAGCTACACCAAATTGCTGGACATCCGCCGCTCTGTGCGGGTTTATGACGGCAAAAAGCCGATGACGGCCGCCCAATTGGCCTATATGTGCCACACCGCCATGGCCATACAAGAATTTCGCGGCATGGAAAATTATGCCACCCTGCGGCCTGCGCCCAGCGGCGGCGCGCGCCATCCTTTCGAGCTTTATGTAGCCGTGCAAAATGTAGAGGGCCTGACACCTGGGCTGTATCACTATCTGCCCCTGGAAAATGTAGGCAAAAAGGCCGTCACCTTAGAGCGCCTGGGCGATATCGAAAACTTTAAGACCACCGTTGTTGAAATGGTGGCGGGCCAAAAATGGGCCGAAAACGCCAGCGTCACCTTCTTTATCACCTGCGTGGCCTATCGGGCCGAATGGCGCTATCGCGAAAACGCCCATCGCGTGGTGCTTATCGACCTTGGCCATGTGGGCCAAAACATGATGCTTTCTGCCGCCGCCCTGGGCCTTGGCAGCTGCTGCATCGCGGCCTATAACCAAGCCGCCTGCGACCGGGTGCTGATGCTGGATGGCACGGACGAATATATGGTTTATGGCGTCACCGTGGGCTGGGCAAAGGAAAAGGACCCCGACGCCGCCGCGGGAAATCATCATAGCAAAACATAGGAGGGGAATTATGCGTAAAATTATAGCGGCTTTGGCCTTTGCGCTGGCC
>JAITMW010000093.1 GCA_031277155.1 Clostridiales bacterium
GATGGCCAGCGGCGCGACTGATATCAGTTGACTCATGATACCACCCTACCATATTTTTGCACAAAAATCAAGCATTGAAATGGGCGGACGATTGAGTTATAATGAAATAAAAACTTTAGGAGTGACGCAATGAGCAAAAAAGAATATTATACGCAAAATCGCGAAAAGATTGCCGCAAAGCTGGAAAATGGCAGTATGTTGATTATTTTTAGCGGCGTGGCCCCTGTAAAACGCGGCGACGAATTTTATCCCTATGCGCCCCAGCGCAATTTCCTTTATTCTACGGGTATTGAAAGGCCCAATCTGGCCTATATCCAAAAAAAGGATGACGAGGGCAAGACAAAGGAAACCTTGTATTTAGAGCGTTTTGACGAGCTTGTGGCAAAATGGGACGGGGCTGCGCTGGATGCGGATGCCGCCAAGGAAATATCCGGCATCGAAAATTATGCCTACATAGACGAGCTTTACGGCCATGTGGCGGCGGCCTTTGTGGGCCGTATGGAAAAGATACGCACAGTTTATCTGGATTTGGAAAATCGCAGCCTTACGGCGCCAAACACGCCGGAATTGGACTTTGCTAAACTATTGCGCGAAAAATTTCCTGATGTGACAGTCAAAAATGCCCATCCGATTTTTGCGTCCGCGCGCCTGATAAAGTCTCCCGAGGAAATCGAGCATCTCCAAAAGGCCGCCGACATCACGGGACAAGCCTTTTTGGCCATGTTGCGTAACACGCGCCCCGGCATGATGGAATATGAGCTGGAGGCCCACCTGGACTATACCTACAAGAAAAATGGCTGCCGCGACAGGGCCTTTCGCAGCATTGTGGCCGCCGGCAAAAACGCCTGCGTGCTGCATTATGGCGACAACGACAGCCCAATTGCCGATGGGGACTTGATATTGACAGATTTTGGCGCCCAGTGGAAGTGGTATAGCGCGGATATTTCGCGGACCTTTCCGGCCAACGGCAAATTTTCGCCCCGCCAAAAAGAGCTTTATAACATCGTCCTTGGCGGCATGAAGCTGGTTATGGGCATGATAAAGCCCGGCGTGGTGTTTAAGCAACTGCAAGAATCATTGAAAGAATATTATGTAAAACGCCTGACGGAAATCGGCCTGATTAAAGACAAGGAAGAGCTTGGCAAATACTATTATCACGGCGTTTCGCATATGCTGGGCCTGGAGACCCACGACGTGGGCAATGACAAGGACCTGGTGCTGGCGGAAGGCATGGTCTTTACGGTGGAGCCCGGGCTGTATGTGGCCGAAGAGGGCATTGGCGTGCGCATTGAGGACGATGTGCTTGTGACGGCAGATGGCTATAGAAATTTAACTGGCAGTATCATCAAGGAAGTTGACGAAATCGAAGAATTTATGGCACAAAATGGATAATTTTAAGGAAGAGGAGCTTTACAACCCCGTCAAGGGCTTTTTTGAGGGGCGGGGCTATGTGGTGCGCGGCGAGGTGAAGCGCTGCGACATGGCCCTTGTGAAGGGCGACGATCTGGCGATTGTGGAATTAAAAAAGTCCTTTAACATGTCGTTGTTGTATCAGGCGATTGACAGGCAAAAAATAGCGAATATGGTGTATATTGCCATTCCGCGTAAGGTCTTTATGGCGCGCCGCGGCCATATTTTGTATATTTTGGAAAAAATGGGCATCGGACTGATTACAATCGCGATGGACAGCCCCGCGCGGCTTGTGGAAGCCCATCTGCTGCCCAATATGGCCCAAGGCCGCAATAATAGGCGCACGAAGCAGCTTCTGGCGGAATTTAACGGCAGGTCTTTTGATGCCAATTTGGGCGGCGGCGCCGGGCGAAAGCTGATGACGGCCCATAGAGAGCGGAATTTGCATATTGCCTGCGCTTTGGAGCGGGTCGGAGAGGCGAGGCCTGTCGATTTGGCAGAAAAATACAATTGTGTTGAATATGCGCAACGGCTACTGGCAGTAAACATATATGGCTGGTACGAAAGAGTTGAACGGGGAGTTTATTCTCTGTCACAAATTGGCATGGATGCCCTTTCCGACCCCCAGTATGCCGAAATTGTCGCCTATTACAGAAAGGTGGTTGAGGATTGTATAACCGCAGAAAATCAAGGGTCATAAGGGTTGGCGGCGTGGCAATCGGCGGCGAAAATCCGATAAGCATACAATCCATGACGAATACGCCAACAGCCGACATTGCGGCCACTTTGGCCCAGGTCCAGGCATTGGCGGCGGCGGGCTGTGAAATTGTGCGCCTGGCGGTGAACAATCCCGCGGCGGCGGCGGCTTTCGCGGAAATTCGCCGCCGGGTGACGGACATGCCCCTTGTGGCCGACATCCATTTTGACCATCGGCTGGCCATTGCGGCCATTGAGGGCGGCGCCGACAAAATCCGTATAAATCCCGGAAATATTGGGGATACGGCGAAGGTGGCGGCCGTGGTGTCGGCGGCCAAGTCGCGGGGCATACCCATCAGGATTGGCGTAAATTCAGGCTCTTTGGAGGCTGACCTGATTGACAAATATGGTGGCGTGACGGCTGAGGGCCTCGCGGAATCGGCTTTGCGCAATACTCGCGTGCTTGAGGGCCTAAATTTTGACAATATCGTGGTCTCCATCAAGGCCAGCAATATCCCCATGACTTTGGCGGCCCACGAGATTTTGGCGCCGCAGGTGGATTATCCCCTGCATGTGGGCATCACAGAGGCCGGGACGCTGTATGCCGGGACGATAAAGTCAACCGCGGGGCTTGCGGCTTTGCTGACCCGCGGATTTGGTGATACTGTGCGTATCTCTTTGACTGCCGACCCCGTGGAGGAAGTAGCCGCCGCAAAAGAGCTGCTGAAAGCCTTGCGATTGCGGCAATTCGGCCCCGAAGTTATCTCCTGCCCCACATGCGGCCGTACAGAAGTTGACCTAATCCCCCTTGCCAACGAGGTTTCGCGGCGCATTTCCCATATCACAGCACCCATGTCAATCGCCATCATGGGATGCGCCGTAAATGGCCCCGGAGAGGCGAAAGAGTGCGATATTGGGCTGGCCTGCGCCAAAGGTTTTGGCCTGCTGTTCGCAAATGGCAAAGTGTTACGTAAAGTATCAGAAAACGAAATGATGTCGGCGCTGATTGCCGAAATCGAGATTCTGGCAAAGGAAAAAATTGTATGAATGTGCAGGACAGGTCCATAAATGAAGTTTTCAGGAATTTGCGGCTTCCCGACCATATGCCGGAGGCGCTGCTAAATGCTGTGGTTGCCGGCGTCAAGCTAATCAGTCACAAAAAGCGGCTGGAAGTTCGCATAATACCGCAAACAGCTGTCAAAGTCGTTGATATTGCCGCTTTGGAGCATGAATTGCTGACAGCCATGGATATGATAGAAGAAATTGACATTATTGACATATACAGGCAGGATAGTCCCGGGGATTACCTCGCGCAATTTTGGCCGAACATGCTGTATAGGCTGCATAAGGCCAATTCTGTTGCGGCCGAAATCATCGCCCAGTCCCCTTGGCATCTTAATACGGACGAAGATATCCTGCATATTGACATGCCGAGCAACATGGATGCCATTTTCAGGAAATTGGGCGCAGCCTCAACAATCGAAAGCATACTTTCAGAATCATTGCAACTAAATGTTAAGGTATGTTTTGAATGTACGTCAGTCAAAAAGACCCCAAGGCCGGCAGAGGCCATGCCCAAACCACTGCCGCCGGTGGCCAAGGCTGCCGAGAAGGCTCCGGCGAAGAGGAAATCCAGAATTCCAAAAGTTTCCAAGGAAATACATCCTTTGGACGCAAACTTCTACGAAGACGAGGCCGTGGTGGTGGCGGGCCGCATCTTCAAGCTGGAGACCCGCGAAGTTAAGAGCAAGAAGCTGTTGCATATCTTTGACATCACGGACGGCAATTCGTCCATCACCATCAAATATTTTCTGGCGAAGGAGAGGCTGTCGGATTTTGCGGATTTGCTGGCCGTTGGCGCTGGGATTGAGGTGTCAGGAAGTGTTCAATTTGACAAATATAGCAACGAATTGAATATTATGGCAAATCGCATTGGCCCTGCGGAAATCGCCGAGGCACACCGAATGGACAAGGCCCCCGAAAAGCGTGTAGAATTGCACCTTCACAGCAATATGTCAGCTGTGGACGGCATCAACCCGGCCGGGGATTTTATCGCCCGCGCGGCCGCCTGGGGCCATGACGCGGTGGCCATCACCGACCATGGCGTGGTGCAGGCCTTCCCGGATGCCATGGCGGCGGCAAAAGAGGCCGGAATTAAGGTGATTTACGGCATCGAGGCCTATCTGGTAGACGACCTGGCCGTTTCCATCGTCACGCGCCCGGCCGATGCGCGCCTGGCCGATGATTTCGTGGTTTTCGACATCGAAACCACGGGCTTTAACCGCGAAAGCTGCTCTATCATTGAGATTGGCGCGGTAAGGATGCAAAATGGCGAAATTACGGCACGCTTCCACAGTTTTGTAGACCCGGGCGAAAAGCTGCCTGCCAAGATTGTGGAGCTGACCCATATCACGGACGAAATGCTGGCGGGCCAGCCCGCAATAGACGCTGTTTTGCCCGAATTTCTTGACTTTGTGGGGGACGCCGCCCTGGTGGCCCACAATGCCGAATTTGACATGGGCTTTTTAGAGCATCACAGCGGCGTGTTGGGCCATGAGGTTAAAAACCCATATTTATGCACTTTACAGCTGTCCCGCGCGCTGTTTCCAACATTGCCGCGTCACGGCCTGGCCGCCATGGCCAAGCATCACGGCGTTTCGCTGGAAAATCATCATCGCGCCTGTGACGACGCGGCGGCGCTGGCCAAAATATTTTTACAACAAATGGAAATTTTGCGGTCACAGCAAATTGTGACCCTTAACCACATAAATTTGCGCTATTCTAAGAGCATTGACATAAAGCGTCTGCGGACCCAACATGCCGTCATTTTGGTAAAAAATGCCACGGGACTGCGCAATCTTTATGAGCTTGTGTCGAAATCTCATACGGCCTATTTTTACAAGCAGCCCAGAATTCCCAAAAGCGAGTTTTTGCGGCATCGCAATGGCCTTATAGTCGGCACGGCCTGCGAGGGGGGCGAATTTTACACCGCTGTGCGCGAAAGCAAGGCCGCCGAGCATATAGAGACCCTTGCCAAATTTTACGACTATTTTGAGATACAGCCGGTTGCAAACAACATGCATTTGGTGCGCAAGGGCGATGTTGACAGCGCGGAGGGCCTGCGCGAAATTAACAGGAAAATTGTGGAATTGGGCGAGCGCTTCGGCAAGCCCGTTGTGGCCACAGGCGACGCCCATTATCTGGACCCCGGCCAGGAGGTCTTTCGCAGCATCATCATGGCGGGCAACGGCTTTAAGGATGCGGACAATCAGCCCGCCCTGCATTTTATGACGACCGGCGAGATGTTGTCAGAATTTTCCTATTTGGGTGAAGCCAAAGCGCACGAGGTTGTTGTGCGCAACAGCCGCGCAATTGCGGCTATGG
>JAITMW010000103.1 GCA_031277155.1 Clostridiales bacterium
AACTGACAGCTCTCTCTCTCTCTCTCTCTCTCTCGCTGATTTTTTGAGCAATATATCCGCCCAAATCCTCTTCGCTGCCATCGTCAATAAAATACCATGTAAAATCTTGACACTCCTGATTTGCCAAGGAATTATACAGCCTGTCCAGCAAATGCAGCCTATTGTATGCCGGCGTAATTACGGCCACTTTCTTCATCAGCAAACACCCCCTATGGCTGCCTTCCAATATATGCCAAAATACCGCCGTCCACATACAAAATATGGCCGTTGACAAAATTGGACGCATCGGAGGCCAGGAAAACGGCCGGCCCTTGCAAATCCTCCGGCGTGCCCCAGCGCGCGGCGGGGGTTTTGGCCACGATAAACGAATCAAAAGGATGGCGGCTGCCGTCCGGCTGCGGCTCGCGCAGGGGCGCGGTTTGCGGCGTGGCGATATAGCCCGGGCCAATGCCGTTGCATTGGATATTGGCCTGGCCAAATTCGGAGCAAATATTTTTCGTCAGCATTTTCAGGCCGCCCTTGGCCGCTGCGTAGCCCGCCACGGTTTCGCGGCCAAGCTCGCTCATCATGCTGCAAATATTGATGATTTTGCCGTGGCCCTTTTCCAACATGCCGGGGATGAAGGCTTTGGAGACGATGAAAGGGCCGTTTAGGTCGATGTCGATGACGGTGCGAAAATCCGCCGCGGACATTTCCAGCATGGGTATGCGCTTTATGATGCCGGCGTTGTTGACCAGGATGTCCACAATGCCCACATCTTCACGGATTTTGGCCGCCATTTCGTTTACCTGGTCTTCGTTGGTGACATCAAAAACATAGCCATGGGCGGCAATTCCCGCCTCTTTATAGCTTGCTATGCCAATTTCTACCAATTCTTGCTTAATATCGTTGAAAACGATGGTTGCGCCCGCATTTGCCAGGGCCTGGGCCATGGCAAAGCCGATGCCGTATGACGCGCCCGTCACAAGGGCGATTTTGCCGTCAAGGCGAAAACTTTTCATGTCAAACATTAAAAATCTCCTCTCACATGTCATTCTGAGCCCTTCGCTTTGCTCAGGGTGACAGCATTGTTATTATCGCAAATCTTCCATGGCACAAACATCCATATCCGTAAACACCTGATTTTCGCCGCACATGCCCCAAATGAAGGTATAGCGGGATGTGCCCACGCCGCTGTGGATGGACCAGCTGGGCGAAATGACGGCCTGCTCGTTAGCCACTATAAGATGGCGCGTCTCATGGGGTTGTCCCATAAAATGGAAAATGCGCGTGTCCTCGGCCATGTCAAAATAGAAATACACCTCCATGCGGCGCTCATGCGTGTGGCATGGCATGGTGTTCCACATGCAGCCCGGCTCCAAAATCGTCATGCCCATGGTCAGCTGGCATGTGGGCACCGTGGCCGGCACGATATATTGATTGATGGTGCGCTTGTTGGACGTGGCCATGTCGCCCAGATGCACCTTGTTGGCGTCCGCCAGCGTAATCAGCTTGGTGGGGTAGGCGTGATGGGCGGGGGTTGAATTGAAGTAAAACTTCGGCGGATTTGCCGCGTCCACGGCCTTAAAGGCGATGTTTTTCACGCCCATGCCGATGTACAGGCAATCCTGATTGTCCAGTGTGTAATCCGCGCCATCCAGCGTGATGACGCCCTTGCCGCCGATGTTTATCACGCCGCCTTCGCGCCTCTCAAAGAAGGTGTCGGCGCCGATGGCATGGCCGCCAACCAGCGTCAGCTCTTGCTTTTGCGGCATCAAGCCCGCCACAATGATGCGGTCATTATGCGAATAGTTTAAGTTGACCACATCGGGCACAAACAGGTCCTCAAGCAGAAATTGCTCGCGAAGCTCGTCCGTGTCATACATTTTCACGTCATCGGGATGCTGTCCGTAGTAAAATTTGATATTCATTTGATACCCTCCTAAGATTTATTTGCAAAATTTAACATTGCTTCTATGTCTGCTGTGTAGCTGTCCATTTGCGCATCTTCGCGCAGCAGGGGTATGCCTGGTTTGTGGCGGTGCAGCCACTTGAAAATAAAATCATAATCAATCTGCCCGCGGCCGATGTTGCGCCAAGCCTTCGCGCCGCCCGTTGTGTCCGTGTCCTTCATATGCAGCACGGCGATTTTTTCGCCCAGATGTTCAAATAGCTCGCGATAAATTTGCAGCTGGCTGTGTATTGTGCGCGGCAGCATCAGGTTTACAGGGTCGAAGATGATGCGCAGTTTGTCAGAGTCCACCTCATCAAACAGCCGCGCCGTAAGCTCCGGCGTGTTAAGCACATGCTCCGCAACAGGCTCTATACCGATGCAAACGCCTAGTTTTTTGGCCTCCTCGGCCATGCGCAGCATACTGTCCTTTAAAAATTGATACGACTTTTCGCGGTCGGCAGGGCTCGCGTCAATATCCAGATGCGTCGTCTCTGTGCCCACGATGTTTACACCCAGTTTAGCGGCATGGCCAAGGCCCAATTTGAAGATTTCCACCTGGGCCAGCCGCTCTGTCTTATCAGGCAGCGAAGGCTCGATATAACAGCCCATTACGGCGATTTCCAGCTGATTGTCATGGAAATTCTTGTGAATTTCTTCTAAAAGATGGTCGTCGACTTCGGCAAAGGCCGCAATTCCCGTGATGGCCTTGGGAATGGCCAGCTGCACGGCCTCGAAGCCCGCCTGGCGTATGATGCGCGGCAAATCCGCCGCCGTGTGCCGCCCAAAATCGTGGGCCCTTACGCCAATTTTCATGAGCCCTTCCCCCTTTGTAACACTTCCGCAAAGGAAAACAGAAACGGCGCCACGCCCTTTGCGTCATTGTCGACCCGCGGCTCGGAAATATAATACTCAAAGGTGCCGTCCCGCAGCTTATAATCGCCTTTGCCGGGCATACCGCCAAGCCCCGCCACCAGGCAAATGTCCTTGAGGGCGAATTTGCCGTCGTCCAGCACCAGCTTGTGGCGCATCACGCCGTGGAAAATCTCCAACCCATGGTCAAAATAGGCGTCGGGCAGATAGCCCAGCCGCGCGCCCTTCATCATGGCATAAGCAATGGCGCAGCTGCCGCTGGTTTCAAGGTAATTGCCATCCAGATGGCCCTTGTCGGTCACTTGATAAAACAGTTTGCTGTCGGCGTCCTGCACTTTCAGTAACGCATCCAGCAATTCTTTCAGTTGTGCGGTCAAAATGCCGATTTCCGCGGCATATTCCGCCTCCAGCTTTGCCGCCGTATCCACCAGGGCCATGGCATACCAGCCCATAGAGCGGCTCCAGAAGTTTTCCGACAGGCCGCTTATCCTGTCTGCCCAAAACATCTTCCTGCTTTCGTCATAACCATGGTAGAAAAGCCCGGTTTTGGCGTCTTTCATGGCGGCGGCGGCATTTTGAAACTGCCTGATGCAATCCGCCACATTCCGCGCCTCGCTAAAGCGCTTTTCATAGCCCATGTAAAAGGGCTGCACCATATACAGGCCGTCCAGCCAGACCTGATTGGGATAAATCAGCTTGTGCCAGAAATTTCCGGCACTGATTCGCGGCTGGCCTTGCAACTGGCTGTATTGCAAATCCAGCGCGAGGCGATATTTTTCATCGCCGAAAATCTCGTATAAATCAAACAGAACCTTGCCCATGTTTATATTGTCGCAATTGTATTCTTCCACGTCATAGCCCAGGATTTTGCCGCTTTCGTCCACGAAAAAGTCAATGAAGCCCCGCGCGAAGTCCAGGTATTTTTTGTCGTTGGTGGCATAATACAAATCCAAAACGGCCTTTATCATACAGCCGTCGATGTAATTCCATTTTGGCGGCGCTTTTTCCAGCGCGTGCTCCACATTCCATGCCGGATGGGCCGGGGTAGAGCGCGCCAAAAGCTCGTCCACAAATTTCAAGATATCTCCATATTTTTCCTTCATTACAGTCAACCCCTATCTGGTTGAAACAACCTTTGTCTCTGTTGCCTTTTCGTGGCCGCCTTCTTGCCCCGCCAAAACAGGCAGGCACATCAAATACACCGACATCACCTTGGCGAAAATTTCCCGCTGGAAAATGATGGACGGCGTTAAATCCCTATTGGGATTGGTGGACACAATGCGCAGTCCAAAAAAAGCCTTGCCTATGGTTTGGTTTACGCGCATGAAGGGATATTGCAGCGCAAGGGGTGCCGCAATTGCGACGACAAAGGCGACAATGGCCGCAAATATGGGGCTGTCTGTCATCTCTCCGACGATAGGCATCAAAACCCCCATACAGCCCACCAACATAATGAAAAACACGGCAATGTCGGCCAAATTGGCCAACAGACGTCTGATAATCAACATAGCATAGCCCACATGTGCTGTACAGGGGCGGTTTTTGCCGCCCCTGTATTGGCACTTTCAGTTAAATTATTCCTTGCCGCCGGAGCTGGTAACGCTTTCTACGAAGTATCTGGAACATGCGAAGAATATACCGATTGTTGGTAAAAGAGCCAATGTTGCCGCCGCAAAGACGCGGCCAAAAGGCACGAGGACGTCAAAGTCAACAAGTGCGGCCAGCGCCAGCGAAAGCGGGCGTGTTTCCGCGCCGGTAAGATAAATCAGCGGCCCCAGATAGTCGTTCATGCCCCACATAAAGGTGAAAAGGCCCACCGATATGATGATTGGGCGAAGCACCGGAACCAAGATGAACCACAGCGTTTGCAGGGCGTTGCAGCCGTCGATGGAGGCCGCTTCGTCCAGCTCTCGCGGGATGGTGCGCATAAACTGGATTATCATAAACACAAAGAACGAATTGACCGCAAACATGTCCTGCACATAAAGGGACGCGAAGGTGTTGAGAAGCCCCAAGTCACGCATAAGGACGTAAACGGGGATTCTAAACGCAACTTCCGGCATCAAAAGCGTCACGATGACGATTGTGAAGACGATTCTTTTGCCGGGGAAGTTGAAACGCGAGATGGCGTATGCGGTGATGGTACAGGAAATTATTGTAAATATTACACGCGGTATCAAAAAGCGCAATGTGTTTGCGTAATAAAACAGGATGGTGTTATGGGTTGAAAGCTGCCACGCGCTGGGAAAGTGGTCCCACACAACTCTGTCAAAGGGCGGCAAAATGCCGACGCTGCCAAAGATATCGGCGTTTTCCATGAAGGAGGCGCCAAACATCCATAAAATGGGATATATGAGTATAATGCCGATAAATATCAGGATGATATATCTTATGGCCGCATTGATGTGGGATTTTTTGAATTTGGTTTGTTTTGGCTCTTGCAATGTCATAAAAAATCCCCCCTTTAATCGTTATAGTGGACCCAGTGACGGGACGACACGAACAAAATTGCCGTTAAAACGCCGATACCCGCCAGCAGCACCCATGTCAGCGCGGCCGCATACCCCAATCGCAATGACGGAAAGGCCATTTCGTAGATATAGAGGTTCAAAAAGCGGGTGGCGTTAAGCGGGCCGCCGCCTGTTATCAGCGCCGCCGCGTTAAACTCCTGGAAATGGCGCAAAAGCACATTGATGGAGTTAAACAGCATCACAGGCGTGATAATTGGCAGCGTGATGGCAAAAAGCTGCCGCCATTTGCGCGCGCCGTCAATGTCCGCCGCCTCATACAGCGTCGGGCTGACATTTTGCAGCGCCGCAAGGAAAATCAGCATAACCGAGCCAAACTGCCACGCGGACAGAATAATCAGCGTAAATGGCGCAAATGATGGGTTTGCAAACCAGTTGATAGGCTCTGCACCAAAGGCGCCAAGCACCGTGTTTACAGGGCCAATGGGGTGGAACATGCGCACCCATAATATGGAAACAGCAACATTACCGCCCAAAATTGACGGGATATAATATGCTGTCCTAAACAAATTTACGCCTTTCAGCTTGAAATTAAGCACGAAAGCTATGAAAAATGCCGCCGCCATAACCAAAGGCGTACCTATCAGCACATATCGCAATGTGGCCACAACCGACGGCCAAAATACCGGGTCGGCGGTGAACATTTCGAGATAGTTTGACACACCTATCCATGAAGGCTCGCCCAGGGGGTGGAATTCCGTAAAGCTGTAATACAGATTCATTATCATCGGGTATATCCTGAATACCGTGATTCCGATGAACCACGGTATTAACAGGAAATATGCCGTCATTTTGATTTTTCTCTTTATGGCAGCTTTTTTGTCAGAACCCGGGGCGGCATTGTCGCCGGTGCCCATTATGGGCTAAAGACGGCGTCCAGCGCGGATTGTTGCTCGCTGACAAAGCGCTGTGCGGCCGTCTGGCTGTCGATAACACCATGCCTAAATTCCTCAAAAATATCAAGGCGCGGATTGCGCAGGCGCGGGTCTTCGAAATATTCGTCGATAATGCCCATGGCTCTGCCTAAAATTTCCATGCCTTCTAATTGCGGCGGAAGGATTATGTCGTTGGCAATAGCCACGGCTTCGGCCGTGCGCGAAAACGGCACGCCCAATGTGTTGTCGATGGCCAATATGGCGGCCTCGTCTGTGTAAAGGAAGTTAAGCAAATATGCCACAACTTCGGGATGTTGGGTGTTTCTGGAGATTGCGTGGCCCAAAGAAGGACGCTGCATTGTCACAGGGCTTGCGCCCGCAGGCAAAGGCAGCGGCGCAATGCCCAGGTCGCCCCAATTTTGGTCGCCTTCTTCGATGAAGGTACTCATGAAGTTTTGCACATCGCTGACCCAGACCAAAGCACCGCCGGCGCGGCCTTCTGTCCACAATGGGTCGTTATGATTCATAAAGTTGCCCACACCGGGCTCTTGGAAAGGATTTTGCACCGTACCGGTTTCTTGCAGCTGGCCCACAATGTCAAATACAGCGGCCACTTGGTCAACTGTGTGCAGCATTTGTCCCTCTGCTTGCAGCGTGTTACCGGTTGTGGCATACAGCCATGTCAATATGGATAAGTCGAACAACAAATTGTCCAAATTGGACAGGATATAGCGGTTTTCGCCCAAGTCCATATTGAGGTTGTTGCCTACAGAGACTTGCTCGCCCACGGCAAGCAGCTCCTCAATTGTGGCCGGGAAGGTTGGCAGACCAAATTCTTCCATAAGGAGCCTGTTGTAAACAACAATGCGGCCATTCATGCCATGGGGCACACCGGCCAATTCGCCGCCCACAGTCATAAATGCAAGGTCGCTGTCGGTCCATTCGCTAAGGTCCAGGATATGTGACACTGTGTTCAAATCCAGGAACACATTGTTGCCATCAGGCGCAAGGGAATGTACCCAGGCATAGTTTACCTGCATCAAATCAGGCTCTGTCCCCGCACCAAGCTGAATAATAATGTTGTCCAGGTGGCCGCCAAAGGCGCCCCAGTCAGTGTTGATGGTAACATTTGGATATCTTGCCCTAAAGACGTCAAAAGCGGCCTCATAGGCGTTTGCCCTTGCGTCAACACCCCACCAGGACACATTGATGGTGACATCACCGGCGGCGGCGGGTGTCCAGTCTTCATCCACCGGTGCAATTGGCGCCGGGGTTGCGGCAGGCGGGGCCGGCGTTGCGTCCGGCGCGGCGGGCTCGTCCGGGGCGGCTGCGCCGCAGGCAGCCAAAAAAGCAACAACAACCAGTGCACCAATCCCTTTTACAAAACGCTTCATTTTGAATCATCCTTTCTTATTCACGTATTTTATTCAATCACGCTTTCGCGCGTTAAATACTATAAAATAACACCGTCTTTGAAAATCGAAATCTCGCGATAGTCATTGATTTCGTTTAAAGTTTGAATTTCGCCGCTGGCCACGCCGATGATATAGTCAAAGAATTTCTGTGACAAAGCATCCATATCATCGCCTTCAAGTAGGGTGCCCGCGTTAAAATCAATCCATGCGGGCTTGGTCTTGGCTAACTGCGAGTTGCTGGAAATTTTGACTGTGGGTATAGGTGCACCCAGGGGCGTGCCTCGCCCCGTGGTAAACAGCACAATATGCGCCCCCGCTGCCATTAAATTGGTGACGGCAACAATGTCGTTTCCGGGGCCCTGCAGCAGGTTTAGGCCGCGCTTGCGCACGGTTTCGCCATAGTCCAGCACATCGACAATGGGGCTGGTGCCGCCTTTTTGCGTGCATCCCAGGGATTTGTCCTCCAAGGTGGAGATTCCGCCTTCCTTGTTGCCGGGGGAGGGGTTTTCGTATATCTCTTGGTCATGTTTCATGAAATATTCTTTGAAATCGTTGATTAAATCGACAGTTTTACCAAAAATCTCTTCATCCACGCATCTGTTCATTAAGATTGACTCCGCGCCGAACATTTCCGGCACTTCTGTGAGGATGGATGTGCCGCCATGGGCGATGATATCGTCAGAAAGCCGCCCCACAAGCGGATTTGCCGTGATGCCTGAGAATCCGTCGCTGCCGCCGCATTTTAGGCCAATGGTGAGATTGCTGATGCAAACGTCCTGCCGCGTGAATTTTGCGGCATAGTCCATAAGCTCTTCGACAATGGACAGGCCCGCCTCAATTTCATCGTCAACATCCTGGGCGTTAAGGAATTTCACGCGCTCGTCATCCCAGCTGCCCAAAACCCGTTTAAATTCAGGGATATTGTTGTTTTCGCAGCCAAGGCCCAAAACCAGCACGCCGCCGGCGTTGGGATGCCTTACCATATTTTTCAAGATACCTTGTGTAAAGCCGTGGTCCTCGCCCAATTGGGAGCATCCAAAGGGATGAACAAAGGTATAGATGCCGTCAACACGGCCATTGTTGCGCGCCTGGGCCAGCCTTGCGATTTTTTCGGCAATCTTATTGACGCAACCAACAGTATTAATTATCCAAATTTCGTTGCGTATCCCAACAAGGCCATCGCTACGCACAAAACCGCGGAAAGTGCCCTGCTTACGGGACATTTCGGGGGCGCCCTCCGGCTGATATTCATAATCCAGCAGGCCGCGCAGGCTGGTGCGCAAGTTGTGCGTATGTATGTGGCGGCCGGCCTGTATGTCCCTTGTGGCGTGGCCAATGGGATATCCATATTTTACGATGTTTTCATCCGGGACGATGTGGCAAAGGGCCATTTTGTGGCCGCGGGGTATGTCCTCCGCCGCCGTGACACCGAAAATCTCCGTACCGGAAGCCACATCCCGCAGCATTACCGCCACATTGTCCAACGCATTAATTATAACAGCAAAATCCGTCTTATGCAATAGAATACACCACTTTCTATGATATTTTTGCGATTTCACTTGCAATGCCATTTTTTGCAATGCCTGTCAAATATTGTGCGATTTTTTCGGCAAATCCCGGCAGCTTTGTTAAATCCTCGCCCCACAAATCCGCTTTGGAAAGCACTTTGTCGGCCAAAGCACCCATGTCGCAGCTATTTTCCCACGCATCCCTGAAGAAGGCCGTAATTTCTGCGTCATCCGGCACGTCATGGCCGTCGCCCTTGTAGAAGGTAATCAGCGCCGCCAATGAAAACGCCAGCACGGCGGGAGCCTCATCCTTGCGCTTATAATACTCCAAAATCGACGGCAGCACGCGCACACGATATTTCGACACGGAATTTAGGGCAATGGACATAAGATAATGGCGAATATAAGGATTGGCAAATCTGTCGAAAACGGAATTTGCGAAATTTTCCAGGTCGTCCCGCTCCAAATCAAGGGTCGGAATAATTTCGTCAAAAATTCCTTTTTGTAGATATTTCACAAAAATGTCGTCGGCCATCATTTCGCCTACGGTGCTTTTCCCCGCAAGATGCGCGGCAAGGACGCTCATGGTGTGCGCGCCGTTTAAAATGCGCACTTTGCGCTGTTTGTAAGGCGTCACATCCGTCGTCCACACCACATTGAGACCCGCCTTGTCAAAGGGAAGCTCCTTGGAAATTATTTCCAACACGTCGCTTGGCGCCTCGATTCCAAAAAAATGGAAAACTTCGGCGGCAACCACCAAATTGTCCTCATAGCCCAAATCGCGCTGCAACGCGTCGATTTCATCTTTGGGATATCCCGTCACAATCCTGTCCACAAGCGTATTTGTAAAGTGATTGGCATTTTCAATCCAGTCCGCAAAGCCGTGCGGCAGGCCCCATTCCTTGGCGTGGCGCAGCACAATCTCTTTCAGCATTGCGCCGTTATTGTCAATCAGCTCGCAAGGTATGAAAACAAGGCCCTTGGCGGCATCCCCGTCAAAATAGCGATATCTTTCATAAAGCAGCGCGCAGACCTTGGCCGGAAAGCCGGCTTGCGGCCTGTCATCCGGCTTTTCGCCCTCTTTATAGACAATTCCCGCCTCGGTGGTGTTTGACACAACAAAGCGCAAATCGGGGCTTTTGGCAATCGCTATGTAATTGTCAAAATCTGTATATGGATTGACGCAAGAATCTGTGCAAGTGACAAGCCTCTTGCGCACCACCTCGCGCCCGTCCTCAAGGCCGCGCAAAATCACGGTATACAGGCCATCCTGGGCGTTTATCATATCTGCCATGCCGACCTCGATGGGCTGCACAAGGGCGACGCTGCCGCCGAAAAGTCCCGCGTCATTGATGGTGTCAATCATATAATCCACAAAGGCGCGCAGAAAGTTGCCCTCGCCAAATTGCAACACTTTAATCGGCAGGTTTTTTTTGGAAGATACCTCTACTTTGTCATTTGGATGTGCATTTGCAAGGAAACTTTTGTTTAATTTGACCATAATCATACCCCCAAATCCGTAATTTTCACACAACATATACATATTGTAGCAGTTGTGCCGCCTAAAGTCAACCACTTTTTGAGCGTAAAAAAACCCTTGACACAAGGCGCGGTTTGGTGTAAAATTATTCGGATTGGAGGTGAGATTTTGGCAAACACAAAATCAGCGAAAAAGCGCATAAAAGTTACCTTTAAAAAGGCCCTGCGCAACAGGGCGATGAAATCCCGCACAAAGACCGCAATGAAAAAGGTTGTGGCGGCCTGCGGAGCAGGCGACGTGGCCACCGCGCGTCAGGCCCTTACAGGTGCCGTAAAAACAATTGACAAGGCCGCCTCTAGGGGTGTTTATCACAAAAACAACGCGGCCAGAAAGAAATCCAAGCTGGCGCGCATGGTAAATAGAATTTCTGCGTAATCAATACGGTATATTCGCGAATATCAGGGGCATGGTGAAGGCTGTGGCCTCTTTTATTTGCAATTTTTGACAGGCATTTTTTACGTCTTCCAAGTCCAAATTATAGATATAGGACAGCTGTGACGCCGTATATGTAGGCGGCGAGCCCACTTCCACCTCTTTGGCATACATGCGGCAAATGCGGCTGCTGCCGGAAGACATTATGTGCAGGAAGACTGCCTTGTCAATTGCCTCGCATCCTGTCGCGGCCACAATGGACAATACTTCGTCCTCGTCCAAATCCAGCACATATGCAACATTTGCCGCATCCAGCGGATATTCCGCTGTTTTTAAAAAAATGTCAATTTCCGCAATTGTTGGCTTGATATGACGCTGATATTCTTCCCAGAATGTATATGTAGAAAGCCGCTTTTCCATGGTTTTCCCTCCTTATGGCATAACTACTTAATATGATATCACATCCCGCCGCAAATTTCATATGTAATTATTGACAAGGCTAAAATGCCGGATTGCAGAAAAAACCAGCATAATCATCCCGCTTCCTTCACATCATATTAGCAGGGGAGGTGATAAAATGTCTAGAAATACGAAATCTGTACCGGAAGCAAAGGCTGCACTTGACCAATTCAAATACGAAGTGGCCAGCGAAATCGGCGTACCTTTGAAGAAGGGCTATAACGGCGACCTTACGTCAGCCCAAAACGGCTCTGTTGGCGGCTATATGGTTAAGATGATATAACCAGAAGAACCCACAAATTTATGGGCATTTTCGCCCGTATTTAAGCCAATATTTAATTGCATTACATCCCCCGACATTGACACTTGAATTTTGTCAACCAGGGTATTAATCATTCCGGGGGTTAGCTCCTGGGTGTCTGATTTAAAATACCGCATAAGCTCTTTCCTAAAGCGCTGAACCTTGACGCTTTGCTCTTCCCTGTCCTTTTGCTTGCTTGTCAGCTTTTTAATCTCTTGCTCCTTGGCGGCTAATTCGATGTTGGCAGCATCGTTTCGCCTACCAAATTCCTCATTGGACAATTTTCCATCAATCACCAAGTCAAACAGCTTATCCTTACCCATGTTGATTCTGGAGATTTCAGCCTCAATTTCTTTTATTTCAGCCTCCGTTTCCTCGGCATCGTCGGCCTTTCTAAGAAATTCCATATATTTGTCAGTCAGCGCATCCACATTGCTGGACAGACCATCAAGCACTTCCAGTAAAATCTCCACAAGCTCTTTTTCCTTGATGCCAAATGTGGGGCAGCTATCCTTGCCATTTTTGATGCGGTGGCTGCACACCCATGTGGGATTATTTTCCTCCGCCCGGGCCTTGCGTGTCTTCATGTAAAAGGGCGTCCCATGTTCGGCACAAATTAGCTTGCCCGTAAACAGATTGCTTGTCTTAAAAGATGTTCGCCGCTCTTTTACCTCGGCACTTCTGATGGCAAAAATGGCATTTGCCCTCTCCCATAACTCCTCACTTACAATCGGCGGCACTTTGTCGTGGTCACGATACATCTCCCATTCGGATTCATGCAAAAACTGCTGCTTTTTTGTAAACATGTCCACCACTTTAACCTTATTGCCCACATAGTAGCCTTTATACTTAGGATTTGGGATGATTTTGCGTAAAACATTGCGACTTACCGGCCCGCCTTTGAAATTGCGATAGCCTTTATCGTTCAAAATTTTCTCAATTTTCGGTGTAGAGTAATCGCCGGTTGCATAAAGCTCGTAAACCAGTCGCACCATTTCAGCCTCGGACTCATTTATCACCAGCTTGCCGCCGTCTTTGTCATAGCCATAAATCCGAGAATTACCCATAACAGTACCTTTTTTTATGGCCTGGGCGTGTCCAAAACGTATGCGGCTGGACAATTTGCGGCTTTCCTCTTGTGCAAGGCTGGACATAATAGCCAGACGCATTTCGCTGTCATCGTCAATGGTGTTAATGCTGTCCTGCTGAAACCACACCGCTACCCCATTGCTCAAAAGTTCCCGGGTATATTGTATGCTGTCCAGGGTGTTGCGGGCAAAACGGCTGATTTCCTTCGTGATTATAAAGTCAAACCGCCCCTCTTTTGCATCAGCAATCATATTATGAAAATTCTCGCGGTTTT
>JAITMW010000139.1 GCA_031277155.1 Clostridiales bacterium
ATTTATGACTATCTGCGGCTGTTGTTTGCCCGGGTGGGCATACCCCATTGCCCCAAATGCGGGCGGGAGATTACAAAGCAGACCGTGGACCAAATTGTTGACCAAATTATGGAATTGGACGACGGCACGCGTTTGCAAGTGCTGGCGCCGGTGGTGCGGGCGCGCAAAGGCGAGCATACCAAGCTGCTGGAAGACGCCAAGCGCAGCGGATATACCCGCGTGCGCGTAAACGGCACTGTGATGGAGCTTGCCGAGGAAATTAAGCTTGACAAAAACAAGCGGCACAGCATTGAAATTGTGGTGGACAGGCTTGTGGTGAAAGAGGGCGTGCAAAAGCGGCTTTCGGAATCCATTGAGACCGTGATGGGCCTTACCGACGGCATTTTGCTTGTGGACGCAAATGGCACAGACATCAGCTTTTCGCAGAATTTTTCCTGTCCCGACCATGGCATATCCCTGCCGGATATAGAGCCGCGCATGTTTTCATTTAACAATCCCCAAGGAGCCTGTCCCGAATGCAGCGGCCTGGGCTTTAAGATGGAATTTGACCCCGACCTTATTGTGCCAAACCCCGACCTTTCCATATCCCAAGGCGCAATTGTGGCCCCCGGCTTTAATCAGGCCGGCAACACGGGCACATGGGGCGGCAATATCGTAGTGCATTTGGCGAAGCATTATGGCTTTAGCCTGACCACGCCCTTTAAAAAGCTGGGGCTGGAGACGCGGCGCATCATCCTTTACGGTAATGAGGGCGAGGCCTTTCCCATTAACTATACCGACCAGCGGGGCCAATCGCGAATTTATATGCACCACTTCGAGGGCATTATTCCTTCGCTGGCGCGCCGCTATAAAGAGACGGGCAGCGAGTGGAGCAAGCAGCAATATGAAGGCTTTATCACCAATATCGAGTGCGACGCCTGCCGGGGGCGCCGTCTGCGTGAGGAAATGCTGGCGGTGACGGTGGGCGGCGTAAATATCGCCGACATAGCCGCCATGCCCGTTGTAGGCCTAAACAAATTTTTTGAAGATTTGCGGCTTTCGCCCATGCACACCACCATTGCGGAGCGCATCCTTAAAGAAATCAAGGCGCGGGCGGGGTTTTTGGTGGATGTGGGGCTGGATTATCTCACATTGGCACGCTCTGCCGGCACGCTGTCCGGCGGCGAGGCCCAGCGCATACGCCTGGCCACGCAGATTGGCAGCGGCCTTGTGGGCGTCGTCTATATTTTGGACGAGCCCAGCATCGGCCTGCACCAGCGCGACAACGACAAGCTGTTAAAGACCCTGAAGCACCTGCGTGATTTGGGAAACACACTGATTGTGGTGGAACATGACGAGGACACCATGCGCCAATCCGACCATATCGTCGACATTGGCCCCGGCGCCGGTGTATATGGCGGCGAGGTGGTATATTCCGGCGGCATTGAGGGGATTCTTAGCAACAAAGATTCCATAACGGGCCAGTATATGAGCGGCGCGAAAAAAATCGAAATACCCAAGGCCAGACGCAAGGAAAACGGCAAATGCCTGAGGATACGGGGCGCCTGGGAGAATAATCTCAAGGGTATTGATATCGAGCTGCCTCTGGGGATTTTCGTCTGCGTGACGGGCGTGTCCGGCAGTGGAAAATCCAGTCTGATTAATGAGATTTTGTATAAGCGGCTGGCGCGGGATTTAAATCGCGCGAAAATTAAGCCCGGCAAGCATGACGACATCAAAGGGCAGGAGCATCTGGATAAAATCATCAACATAGACCAAAGCCCCATCGGGCGCACGCCGCGAAGCAATCCCGCTACATATACGGGGCTGTTTGACCTTGTGCGGGACCTGTTTGCCGCCACGCCCGAGGCCAAAGTGCGCGGCTATCAAAAGGGGCGCTTTAGCTTTAATGTCAAAGGCGGGCGATGCGAGGCCTGCAACGGCGACGGCATGATAAAAATCGAGATGCACTTTTTGCCGGATATTCATGTTACCTGCGAAATTTGCCACGGCAAGCGATATAACCGCGAGACGCTGGAAGTGCGATATAAAGGCAAAACTATTGCGGATGTGCTGGATATGACGGTGTATGAAGCGCTGAAATTCTTTGAAAATTTGCCGCGCCTGCGCGAGAAAATACAAACATTGCATGATGTGGGGCTTTCGTATGTGCGGCTTGGGCAATCTTCCACCACGCTGTCCGGCGGCGAGGCCCAGCGGGTGAAGCTGGCCACAGAGCTTTCCCGCCGCAACACGGGCAAGACCATATATGTGCTGGACGAGCCAACGACGGGCCTGCATATGGCGGATGTGCATAAGCTGGTGGATATCTTGCAAAAGCTGTGTGATGGCGGCAACACCGTTGTTGTGATTGAGCATAATCTGGATGTGATTAAAACCTCGGATTATATCATAGACCTTGGCCCCGAAGGCGGCGATATGGGCGGCGGCGTTGTGGCCTGCGGCACGCCGGAAGAAGTGGCCGACAACAAAAATTCTTATACGGGGCAGTACTTAAAAAAGGCGCTGAAACGGACGTGACCCGTGTAGGGGCGGCCTTTGGCCGCCCGCCGTAAGGAGAATCGCATGTGGGAATTTATTATAGACCTGATAGATTTATTTTGGCCAAACAAGCTGAAGAAAAAGCCAAAAGAGGGCGAAGTTGGCGGCCCGCTTTCCTTTTTGCTCAGAAAAAGAAAAATGTGATGACGATTGCTCAACAGGGGATGCAGGGTAAACCCTGCTAAAGTAACGACTACAAGTCGGCAGCTGGCAAAATGGTTTTAACCGTTACTTTAGTCGGGTTTACCCGACACATCCCCCCCAAAATCATTTTTAAGGAGATGCGTGTTATGAAAACCAAACCCCTATACCTAAACGACTGCTATATCCACCAATTTCAGGCCGATATCACAGAAATCGGCGATGATTTCATTGTGCTGAATGAAACCTATTTTTATTCCAGAGGCGGCGGACAGCCCGGCGATACAGGCGATATCGCGGGTATTGTGATAACCGACACAAAAAGGGATGGCGACGGCAAAATCCTTCACTATTTTGAAGGGGACTGCAATCTTTCCTCGGGGCAATCCGTGCAATGCCATATAGACTGGCCGCGCCGCTACGCCCATATGCGCATACACAGCGCCTCCCATATTGTGGAATATTTCCTGTTTCGGCACAGCGACAACCAAAAATTCCTAAGCTCTTTTATCTCGGGCGGCAAGGAAACAAGCACCTATGAAGTGACGGCGGCCATAACCCCGGAGATTGTCGAAAAAATCCAGCATGACGCAAATGCCTTTATCAAAGGCAATCACGACATATTACTTTATCCCGATGAAAACAATCCGGATTATCGCTATTGTAAAATCGGGGATATCGTATACCCCTGCGGCGGCACCCATCCCAAAAATACCTCTGAAATCGGAGAAATCTCAATCAAAGTCAAAGGCCAGGCCGCCCTGGGCAAGCAAAAAATTGTTACAACATTGATGCCGTAGGGGCGGCGTTCCTTAATCAAGCTTAGGACAGGCCCTGCCGCCCGCATCTGCCATTTGACTTCTTTGTGTATATGCTGTATAATACTTTACACCAAGCCACATTGAGGACTTGCCCACGGCATATTGATGGATGTTTTGCAATTTGTCAGGGCGATATCTGCTTACCAAGCACAATACGATGCGTCAAATTCATGAAAATAGTGACACGGGAGAAAAATTATGATATTATCAGGATTAGAGATTGCAAAAAAGGTGCAAGAGGGCAATGAAATCATCATCCGGCCTTTTGTGCCCGAAAAAGTGGGGCCAAACAGCTATGACTTGCATTTGGCCGACACCCTTGTGGTCTATCAAGACGAAATTTTGGATATGAAGAAGCCCGGCGGCACAAAGGAGATTGTCATCCCCAAGGAAGGGCTGGTTTTGCAGCCGGGCAAGCTATATCTTGGCCGCACGGTTGAATATACGGAAACATATGGCTATGTGCCCATGCTGGAAGGGCGCAGCAGCATGGGGCGGCTGGGTATTAGCATACATATCACGGCTGGCTTTGGGGATGTGGGATTTA
The DNA here is from genome assembly GCA_031277155.1 of Clostridiales bacterium. Lineage (GTDB taxonomy): Bacteria > Bacillota > Clostridia > Lachnospirales > WRAX01 > WRBK01. The sequence goes on from JAITMW010000139.1 coordinate 4,051, forward strand.
AGGGCTTTTGGACGCTGGAGATACATTGCCTGCATCCCGTGCGCATATATGCGGGAGAGCGCGTCTGCCAGATATATTATCACAAAATTGAGGGAGAATATGAGGCATACAAGGGCAAATATCAGGACAACAAGGGCATACAGGCCAGCATGAAATATAAGGACGGGTGATTGTAATGATGGGCGATGTGAAATTTGGTAAGGGTGATGCGAAGGTTGGTTTTTTAACCAAAATTGTGGACGCCATAAACAAGCTGTATCCCTTCAAGAAAGAAGAGGTGGTAGAGCGCAAAAGCCGCTTTGAGGGCTTTTTACGCCATGGCGAAAAAGAGGGCAAGCATGGCGTGGTGTCCTGCGTGCGCCTGTGTGACGAGGCGCTGGACATTGTAGCCGACCGCATTATGCTTACAAACCGCATGAATTCACTTAACGAGCGCATGGCCGAGGTGGAATGTTACGGCAGGCTGACGGAAGAGGAGGCCACTGATTTAAAAGATATGCTGGCCAGCTATACTTCCCTTGCCAAGGATTCTAACCAGCTGAAATACCAAGTGACGAGCTTTGACAAAGGCCTGATGCGCATGGAGAGGCTTGAGGAAGAGGCCGAAAATGATTTGCCCGAGATTAAATTCGCAGAAGAGCGCCAGCGCATTTTTAAGCAGGACATTGGCTATCTTGAGGGCGAAAAAATGGTGTTGGAACACGAGCGCGAAAGGCTGAAAAACGCCATAGATTTTGTCTATAAATTTTCCATTGCCATGGTGTTTTTCTTTGGAGGCATGGCTTTGGTGATGGTATATCTTTATATTTTTCAGAATGTGCAGACGATGCTGGTGCTGTCCAGCATGCTTGTTGTCGTCATCATAATTTCGGCCATGCTTTATGCCCTGCGCAACCGCCTGAGATACGAGCTTCACCTGAATTTTAAAAAACAGGGGCGGGCAGTGGAGCTGCTTAACAAAAAAAACGCCGTATATGCCCATTTTACGAACTATTTGAATTATGAATACAGAAAATTTCGCGTGCGCAACAGCGAGATGCTGGCCAACAACCTCACGGATTTTGGGCATTACAAGCATCTCACAAAGCGGCTGGACAGCTTGCGCAATATCATGTCCCAAACCGAGGCCGCCATCGACTTTTTCCTGAAAGACAAAGGCATTGACACCAAATTTTCATCCATAGAGAAGTTTGCCGCCACGCTGAACCTGGACGACAAAAAGCAGTTTTATCAAGAGCTTTTCCGCGAGAAAAACCTGATTGAAAAGAGCCTTGACCGCCTGGATGTGCGCAGCTCTCAAATATGGGACGCCCTGATGAATTTGCGCGCCAATGAAAAGCGGGACCTGGACACCATCAATAAAATCATCGAGGAATATGTGGAAAAGGCCGACCGCATCCTCAATGTGGACAGGGCCGAGGGCACAACTGCAATGGATGCGGCCATGAGGACTGATATTATTGATGAGGAGCTGGAGCTGGCGGCGGAGTGATAACAATTTGAATTGAGGGCTTGGATATGAAAAAAGAACTGGCGACAAGATATGACCCCAAAAATGTGGAGGACAGGCTTTATGCGGACTGGCTGGCGGCCGGGCATTTTCACGCGCCTGTGGACGAAAGCAGGACGCCCTATACCATAATGATACCGCCGCCAAATATCACAAGCCAGCTGCATATTGGCCATGCTTTTGAATATACTTTGATTGATATTTTGATACGCACAAAGCGTATGCAGGGCTATAACGCGCTGTGGATGCCGGGGACGGACCACGCCGCCATCGCCACCGAGGTGAAAATTGTTGAGGAAATGGCGAAAGAGGGCCTGACCAAGGCGGGCCTGGGGCGCGAGGGCTTTATGAAGCACGCCTGGGCGTGGTATGACAAATATGGTTCTGCCATAATCAACCAGATAAAGAAAATGGGCAGCAGCTGCGATTGGCAGCGCACCCGCTTTACTATGGACGAGGGTCTGTCGGACGCGGTGCTGGAAGTTTTTGTGCGCCTGTATGAAAAGGGGCTGATTTATCGCGGCGAAAAGCTGATAAATTGGTGTACCGGATGCGAAACCACAATTTCTGATGCCGAGGTGGAGCATGACGAAAAGCAGGGGAGCTTTTGGCACTTCAGATATCCCATAAAGGATATGGATGGCGAATTTGTCACTTTTGCCACCACAAGGCCGGAGACCATGCTGGGGGATGTGGCAATTGCCGTGAATCCCGAGGATGACCGATATGCCCATCTTGTGGGCAAAACTGCCATAATGCCTGTTTTTGACAGAGAGCTGCCAATTATTGCCGATAGCCATGTTAAAGCGGATTTTGGAACGGGCATGGTGAAAATCACGCCGGCCCATGATTTTAATGACTTTGAAATTGGCGCGCGGCACAATCTGCCGCTGATTAACATAATGAACGACGATGGCACAATAAATGAAAATGGCGGATGTTACCAAGGTATGGACAGATATGCCGCCAGAAAGCGCATTATTGCTGAATTTACAGAGCATGGCCTGTTTGTGAAAAAAGAGGATATTACACATTCTGTGGGCGCCCATGACCGCTGCGGAACCGTGGTGGAGCCTTTAATCAAGATGCAGTGGTTTGTGGCCATGGAGAGGCTGGCCAAACCTGCGCTGGATGCCTATATTCAAGGCGATTTGTGCGTGATACCGGCCCGCTTTGGCAAGGTTTACACCCATTGGCTGGAAAATATCAGGGATTGGTGCATATCCCGCCAGCTTTGGTGGGGGCATCGCATACCGGCGTATTATTGCGACGGTTGCGGCGAAATCACCGTGGCCAAGGCGAAGCCGGGCAGCTGTCCAAAATGCGGCGGCACGAGCCTGTGTCAAGACGAAGACAGCCTGGATACATGGTTTTCTTCGGCGCTGTGGCCTTTTTCCACACTGGGCTGGCCAAAGCAAACGCCGGAATTAAAATATTTCTACCCCACAAATGTGCTGTCTTGCGGATATGAAATTTTGTTTTTCTGGGTTATACGCATGGTTTTTTCGGGCCTTGAATTTATAGGAGAGCTGCCCTTCAAAGATGTCTTTATCCATGGCATTGTGCGGGACGAGCAGGGCCGCAAAATGAGCAAATCCCTTGGCAACGGAATCGACCCGCTGGAGGTTATTGACAAATACGGCGCGGATGCCCTGCGCTTTGCGCTGGCCACGGGCAACACGCCGGGAAACGACCTGCGATATTACAACGAAAAGGTAGAGGCCGCCCGCAACTTCCTTAACAAAATTTGGAACAGCGCGCGGTTTATAATGATGAATCTTGATGATGCACCGCCAAATGCTGATAATATCACAGCCGCCGATAAATGGATATTATCTTTGGCAAACCGCCTCACGGCGGAGGTGACGCAAAATATCGAAAATTACGAGCTGGGCGTGGCCGCCGACAAGGTTTACGGCTTTATGTGGGACGAATTTTGCGATTGGTATATAGAAATGGCGAAGCCGCGCCTGTATAATTCCGAGGACCCCACCCGAGATGCCGCCCTGTGGACACTGACCCATGTTTTAAACACGGGCTTAAAGCTGCTGCATCCCTTCATTCCGTTTATTACGGACGAAATTTACACGACTTTGGGCGGCGAGGGCAGCATCATGGTGTCCGATTGGCCAAAATATAACGCGCAGCATGATTTTCCCGCCGAAGAGGCCGAAATCGGGCATATCAAAGAGGCCGTGCGGGCCATACGCAATGCCCGCGCCAATATGAATGTGCCGCCGTCCCGCCGCGCAAAGGTGTTTGTGGTGACTGGGGATGCGGCCCTGGGGCAAATTTTTCGTGGCGGCGAAAAATATATCATGGCCCTGGCCTCGGCCGCCGAGGTGGCTGTGCAGGCCGACAAGGCGGGCATAGAGGACAACGCCGTGTCCATCGTGGTGCCCGGGGCCGAAATTTTCATGCCTTTTGCCGATTTGGTGGACATCGAAAAGGAAAAGGCCAGGCTGGGCAAGGAAATTGAAAGGCTGGAGAAGGAAGTGGGGCGCGTGGCGGCAAAGCTGGCCAATCCCGGATTTGTGGACAAAGCACCCGCAAAGGTGGTGCAGGAGGAGCAGGAGAAAGAGCGAAAATATAGGGAAATGTTGGCGGCTGTGGCAGAGCAGCTGCGGGCACTGTCATTCTGAGCTTAGCCGGTCTTGGCGGCTCTTGAGTGAAACGAAGAGCCGCTTAGAGCGGCTTGGCGAAGAATCTATAAGTGAGATCTTTTGTGGGGGAGATCCTTCGCTGCGCTCAGGATGACAAAGGAATGACTCAGGATGACGGAGGAATGGCTCAGGATGACAGAGGAATGGCTCAGGATGACGGAGGAAGATTCAGCTTGATGACTTTTGAACAGGCCAAGCAATATCTGCTGGACAGCTATGGCGGCGGCAAAAAGAAGGGCCTTGGGGCCATATCCCGGGCGCTGGAAATGCTGGGGAATCCCCAGGACAGCCTGAAAATCATCCATGTGGCCGGCACAAACGGCAAGGGCAGCTTTTGCGCCATGATGGCGGCCATACTTGAGGAAGCGGGGCTGCGGGCGGGCTGCTTCATATCGCCCCATCTGGAGATTATTAACGAGCGCTTCACGATAAACGGCAAGATGATTAGCGATGCCGACTTTGCCGCGTGTATTGGCAAAGTGGACGCCGCCACCCGTGCCATATATGGCGGCGATGATACTTTCAGCTATTTTGAAATCCTAACGCTGGCGGCCTTTGTGTATTTTCGCGAAAAAAATGTGGATATACTTTTGCTGGAAGTTGGCATCGGCGGCCGCCTGGATGCAACAAATGTGATAAAATCGCCATTGCTTTGCGTCATCATGGCCATAGGCATGGACCATATGGAAATTTTGGGCGACACCATACAGCAAATCGCGGCGGAAAAAGCGGGCATAATAAAAGAAAATTGCCCTGTGGTATTGTACCCCAATGTAGACTTGGTGTATAATATAATTGCGGGGATTGCCATGGCAAAAAATGCCAGGATATATGACGCAGGGCAAATTTCTCCGGAAATTATTTCAAAATCTTCAAAAATGACTAAATTTGCCGTGCGGCATGAATATTTTGACAAAATCTCCATAGAACTATGTCTTGCGGGGCATCATCAAACACAAAACGCGTGTGTTGCCATTGCCGCCGCCGCCGCCTTAAATGACGCGGGCTATGAAATCAGCGGCGCGCACATACAGCAGGGGCTGGCCAATGTGAAGTGGCATGGCCGCATGGAAATTGTCGGCGAAAATCCCACAATTGTCTTGGAGGGCGCGCATAATCTGCAAGGCGCCGCCGCCGCCGCAAACAGCATGGAGGCATTGTTTGGCGGCAGGGAAATTACGCTGGTGGCGGGCATTTTGGCTGACAAAGAATATGATGATATCGTGCGCGCGTTGGTTGCGCCCGCCAAAAAAGTGGTTTTCACAAAGCCCGATTATGATTTTAGGGCGGCGCAGCCCGAAGACCTTGCAAAGTCCCTTGGGGCAAGCGACAAGGAAATATATATCGAAGAAGATTGCCGAAGGGCTTTGCGAAAAGCCATTGAGATTACGGCGGCAGAGGGTGTTATTTTTTGCACGGGCTCGCTGTATTTAATGGGCGACCTGCGCACTCATATAAGCCATATAAAAGGAAGGAAAGACCATGATTAATTTTGACGAAGAATTGAAAAAATACAAGCCCGTGCTGGAAGTTGACGACTTGCAAGAGGGCGTTGGTGTCAATGATGTGAAGGATATTCTGGAAATGCTGCAATATCTGTCCGCAAAAATTGTGGCGCCTGAAAGAGAAAGGGACTGATGCATATGCGCGCAATACATATGGATTGCCCAAGATGCGGCGGCCGCTCGGCCAAAAGCCACAATCTTGAGGCTGTGTGCGAATATTGCGGCATAAATATGCCCCTTTACGCAAAGGCAAAGGTCTTGTCCAACGCCCATTATGACAGAGGGTTGAAGCTGGCCAAAGCATACAATTTGACAGCAGCCATTGAAGAGCTTAGCGCCGCTTTGCAAATCAACAAAAAAAACATACAAGCGCGCAACCTTTTGGGCCTTGTGTTTTATGCAATGGGGCGCATTGGCGAGGCGCTGCGCGAATGGGTTATCAGCGCGAATTATGGCGCGGATGAAAATCTCGCCAAAGAATATTTAATAGTTTTTCAAAATGACATGGCGCTTTTGGAAAAATATTCTGACGCCCTTCATAATTACAACGAAGCCCTGCAATTTATGGGGGATTATAGCGAAGATTTGGCTGCCATACGCCTAAAGCGCGCCATTGAAATTAACCCCGATTTTGTGGATGCCCTTAATATGCTTGCGCTGGTTTGCCTTAAAACCGGAGACAGGCATAGGGCCGGGGCTTTGGCAGAGCATGTTTTATCTATAGACGCGGGCAATCCTTTTGCCAAACGATATTATCGCGAGATTTTTTTAAAAAAGGCGCCCTCCGGAAGGAAGCTGAAGGCGCATATGGACGAGGCGTCTTTAAATTACGAAAAAGCACAGGACAAGGCCGCGCTGCAAAAAGGCGACAGGCAAAATCCTTTTTATGCGCAAAGCCAGAGGCCGGTGGCCAAAACATCGCCAATTTCAGGGCTGTTGTTATTTGCCGCGGGCCTTGGGGCCATGTTTTTGTTTATGTATATTTTGGTGCTGCCGTCCTTTTTGGAGGACAGCCTGGCCGAATCTGCCGCCCTTTCGGCTGAAATAGACACGCGGCAGGCCGCACATGCCACGCAAATATCAGAGCTTGAAGAGGCCATCGCGGGCCTGGAGGCAGAATTGGGCCAATATATGCAGACGGCGGCACTGCAAGATGAACAAAACCGCAATTTGCAAAACGAGGTCTGGGTAAACAACGCATATTCCTATCTTTCGCGGGAATTGCCCCACGCCGCCCTTAATGCGCTGGAAAATGTGGAAGTGGGGCGGCTTTCCGCGGATGCGCTGTCAACATACCACCATGTGGTGCAGACGGCCACGCCCATTGTAGAGCAAAGCTATCATCAGCTGGGGCAGATACAGTTTAACAACGGCGAATATGCACAAGCCCGGGAGAGCTTGGAGAGCGCCGCAAGGCTTATCACCGAAGAATCTGTTGTGGCGCATTATGTTTTATATCTTTTGGGGCGCATCGCCGAAGTGCAGGAAGATTACAGCCTGGCGCGGTCATATTACGAAAGGATTATCAACGACTTTCCCGGAACAAACCGCGTAAATGCCGCGAACATACGCCTAAACCAGCTGCCGGCATAACCATCATAAATTATTTTGAAATATTTGCAGACTATTAAGGCAACCCCTGCGTATACTGTATTACAAATGTGAGAATTATCAGGAGGGAAAAGCTATGAACAAATCTGTTTTTGGATTAAACGAAAATATGGCGGCGGCCTTGGCCTATCTGGGCATCTTTGTCACCGGCATAGTGATATTGGTGCTGGAAAGAGAGAATAAATTCGTGCGCTTTGCCGCGCTGCAATCGGTGGCTCTCTTTTTGCCCATCATCCTTATCACCGGGGTGCTTAATTGGTTTGGGTGGATACCCATTTTAGGCTGGATTATCGGCATTGTCACCTTTTTCATCGGCGTCCTTACTTTCCTTGCCTGGCTGTATCTGATGCTGTCGGCATACAAGGGCCAAGCCGTGAAGGTGCCCATTGTGGGCGATATCTGCTGGGAGCAGGTGCATAAATAAAAATTGAAAACCAATTTTGCGAAAAGGCGGGGGCGCCACACCCCCGTCCTATTTTTTCTAAAATAGCCCCACAAATATCACCATCAGCCCAAAGAAGGCGGCCATGGAGGCGCACACACTTCTAAAGCCCAAATTAAGCCCGCCAATGCGCTTTAAGGTGGCGTTGCCATAGACAATATACTTGTAGATTAAAAGCCCCGCCCCCATGCTGGCGAAGAATATCAGGGCTTTTTCGATATAGCCCCAAGTGTCGATGACGGCATCCGCCGCAAACAGGAAATTGACAAGAAAGCCGCCAAAGATGCCGCCGACAAGGCAAAAGGCCCCAAGGGCAGCCGACGGCACAACGCGCCAGATGTCGGGCTTTACGGCGATGCCTTCTATGCCCGGGTCCTTGCCAAAAAGCACGCCGGCATATTTTATAAAGGAGATTATGGTGCCAAGGCTGATTATCACCACAGTGGCGTTAAGCCAAAAGGGCACGGTGGCTGCGATAAAATATTTGGAAATGCTGCCGATAAAAAGCGGCGCGCCTGTAATGCCCAGCACGGCAAACAGCGTGACAAGGCCAACCACGGGCATTCGCCGCAGCACGCCGCGGATTTTATACACATCCCGCGTGCCATAGGAATGGACGATGATGCCCGCTGACAAAAACAGCGCGGATTTAAAGGTGGCGTGACTAATTATATGATACAGCCCGCCCAGCATGGAATATTCGTTGCCCGCGGAAAGGCCGATGATGATAAGGCCCACCTGGCTCATGGTGTGGTATGCCAAAATCATCTTGATATCCGTCTGGCAGATGGCCATGATAACGCCCGTCAGGCTGGCCGCAATGCCCACGGCCAAAAAGAGGCTGTGGGACGAAAAGCCGCCAAACATCTCCTGCATACGGATGAACATATACACCATGGTTTTAATTTGCACGCCCGAAAGGATAGCCGCCACGGCCGAGGGCGCTTTGGGATACAGCTTTACCTTGGGCAAAAAGCTGAAGATGGGTATGATGGAGCATTTAAAAGCGATGCCCGTCATAATTAGGGCATAGGGTATCACCAAATCGCCGGGATATGCATATGCCAGCAGCTCTCCCGCACGCAATATGTCAAATACGCCCGTCAGCATGTAAATATAGCCGATGCCGAAAAGATACAGCAGCATGGCGACGATGTTAAGCATAAGAAAAATCAGGCCGGGCAGCATGTTGCGCCTTTTCTTGTCGTACATTAACAGGATGGTGACGATGACGGTGGCCACCTCTACCAGCACGAATATGTTAAACAGGTCCCGGGTGAGGAAAAGGCCAACCAGCGCCGACTGTAAAATGAAAAGCAAAAACCAGAAGGTGCGGCTGTCGCTTTGGTTGAAGCTATAAACGGCCACGGCCAAAAATATAATGCCGCAAAGCACCATAAAGACGGCGGATGTGGTGTATGCCCGCAGAAGTATGCCCATAAAGCCGTCATAGTCGCCAATGACCACGACAATTTCGCCGCTGCGCGTCTCCCAAAGCAAATATAGGGATAAAATGACAAAGACGGACTGAAAAAGTATGGCCAGCACCCGCGCCGCTTTGTTTGTTGCAAAAACAAAGAGGAACACGGCGATAAGCACGGGGATTATTACGAAATAGGTTAGCATTGGTTAGGTTTTCTCCTTTGCCAGCTTCATTAATATGTCAACAATAGTTGTATATGCAATTTTTCTGTCAAATTTCTCCTTTGCCAATCTTCTGTGATTGTTGCCCATTTCTTGCCTTAATTCCTTATCAGAACATAAAATCAACAAATTTTTTGCAAAGTCATTTGGGTCGCCGCTTATGCAGTTTAGGCCAATATTATAATCTGCGACCAATTCTCTATACTCCTGTGTGGCTTGTGTGTTAAGCACGGGCAAACCCGCTGCCGCATAGTCCCCATGCTTGTTTATTATGCTTTGCATAGCCTTTGGGACTATGGGATTGACGGCAATATGACAGCCTGTGAGGGTTTTCACCATTTCAGAGTATTTCAAGCTGCCTGTAAAAACCGCGTTTATGTCTTTTTTTAATGCATAGCCTTCAAATTCAGGTTTTAGCGGACCGTCCCCCATGACTATAAACTTTATTTTTGCTTTATCTTTGAGAAGGGATATTCCGTCTATACACAATTTTATGTCGTAGCTATGGCCCAAAGTGCCAATATATGCAAGTGTCACCTCGTCGTCTTTAGCTTGAATTTGGCCCTTATTGGCGAAGCTGTCAAATATGTCTAAATCAACTCCGATAAAAACGCTGTGCGCTTCTTTGCACTTATTGTTTACAGACAAGGCACGCTGTGCGTAAGTTTGAGAGACAGCGAGAATCTGCCCCCCCCCCCTCGTAAATATAGTTTGCTTTTTTATACATGGGCGCATAAATTATTTTGCCAATAATTGGGGGATTAAAAGCCATTTCAAAAACTTCGGGCCAAATATCCTGCACATCAATCACAAATTCAATATTATTGCTCTTGGCATATTTTGCGGCCGCGTAAGAGCAGTCTAAACTTGGCACAGCGCAATATATAATATCGGGTTTTTTGCGCTTTGAAAGATATTTTTCCAGATTTTTACCAAAAACGCGATGGCTGTAAATCCGCTTGAGGGAGATATTCTTTGTGTAGGGTGGTTCGTGAACAAAGGTTAATTTATAGTCCCTCTCTATGGTTTCATTGCGCACCCTTTTTCTTTCGTGACAAAATTTTGATGTAACAAGCTCTACATCAAAGCCGCTTTTATGCAACAACTGCGCCAAATAATCAAACCTATTGCGGCCATTGTCAAAAAGGCTGCCGCAAAAATGAGCAATTATCAACACTTCTTTCATAAAATTTACCCCCTTATCTTTTGACGTCAGGTTTAACTATACGGATTTTCCGCCTCTTCTTGGGCCGAAAGCTTATGCATCAATTCCCAATCGGCGGTGTTGTATCTTCTAAACAGATAGTTTAGCATGGTGATTTTTATGGCTGTGACAGAAATGCCGATGATTATGGCCGTCAGCATCAGGGCTTGGGGCGTTGGGTCCGCTATGGCCGCCATGTCGTAAAGGAGGGCGGGGTCGTATATAATAGGCGGTATGGTGCCTGTGCGGCCGCTTAAAAACAGCCAAAACATGATTACAGCCGTCTGCATTACCAGCGTAAAGACGATGGTTTTTATGGCGTTTTTGGCCGTGATTAAGCCAAAAAGGGCTATGAAGAACATAATTACGGCAAAAATGTCAAATATTTCAAGATTAAATATTGGAATCACCCCCTAAATCTTGATGCCTTTGCGAAATTTCTACGGGAGAATCCTCTCTGCGCTCTATGGCTACATAGCGATAGAAGATGATGAAGAAGCCGCAGGCCACCTTTAAGCCTATCAGAACATTCATGATTATCAGATAGGCATCGTGGAAGGCGTCTGTGAAATAATCGAAGGTATAGGCCAAAAACGCTTTGGAGCCAACAAACACGGCAAACACAGCGATGACGACAATGAACACAAAAACATATTCTTCCAGCTTTATGACCTTTTTCACCGAAATGTCATAAATATCATATATCATATATCGGCATATGAAGAAGGTGGCGATGGCGACGCCGCCCTGAAAGCCCCCGCCGGCGGAGATATGGCCGTTTAATATTAAATATGTGCCAAAAAGCAGGATGATGGGGGAGATGATACGCATGGTAAACACTGCCATGGAAGAATTTTCAATTTCGCTGTGGCGGCCGTCGTCCACAGCCATCCTGTCCAGCCAGGACATATGCGCCACGGCCACAACGGCCACAACAAGTATCAATGCCTCAAACAGCGTGTCATACACGCGATATCCCAACAATATGGCGGCTACGGCATTTTCGCCGCCCACATCCACAGAAAAATATGTAAGATACAATTCTTTTAAATATGTGCTGGCATCTCCCGTGGGCATAAAATTGACGAACAAGGCAAACAATCCCGCGCAAAAAGCCAGGGGCAGCACAATTTTTGTAAACCAGCGCCCATTGCGGGGTGAAACCGGCGCAATTTCGGCCCTGTGGCCCTTGCGGCCATAATATCTTTCGATGCAGATGATGAAAAAGATGGTGGCAAAGACGGCGATGGCGGCCTCTGCCATGGCCACATCAGGCGAGCCCAGCATCAAAAAGCACACCGACGTTATCAGGGAGAAAATCCCGAAATAAATTATGTTTCGATATACCCTGCTTTCAAAGATGATGACCAGCGCTGCGATTATCCATATAATTAATATTACTTCCATAATTTGCATAGAAACACCCCTATATCAAGGCTTTATAGTCATTTTTGGTCATAATATATAGCATTTCATCGAATGTCTTGTTTAGCAGCTTTGCTTCAACGGTGCCTTTGCCGTAAAAAACAAATCCGCATTTTTCAATCACTCTTTTAGATTGGATATTTTCTGTAAAATGCGCGCACCACAAAACATCCACGCGCAGCTTCTCGAAGGCGTATTTTATGGCCGCTTGGGCGGCCTCTGCAGCCAGCCCTTGGCCCCAATATTCCTTGCCGAGAACATAGCCGATTGTTCTTTGCACATCGGCTTTAAAATCCGGGTCCTTTGTCCTGTTATGAAGCCCCAAAGAGCCAATGACCTTTTTGTTTTCTTTAAGTACAATGGCATATTCGTCGCCTTCGTCAATAAAGCCCTGCAAAATGCCGGCAGACACCTCTTTGTCCGTATGATGGGGCCAGCCCGCCATTTCGCCCACGCCCGGGACGCCGGCATATTCAAAAAAGTCGTCCAAATCGCTTTGCTTCCAGAGGCGCAATGTCAACCGTTGTGTTTTAAGCGTCTTCATCATGTTCCTCCTCTTCGGGCGGGCTGATTCTGTCCACCAGCGCCTCTGCGTCACGGGTTAGGGAGCCCTCCAGCTGATATCCCGAAAGATATGCAGAGCGGGCGACTATATGGGCCACAAGGGGGTTTAATATCAATATAATCACGACAATAAGCAGCACCTTTGCCGAAAAGAAGCTAAAGCCGTGCTGCAAACAAACACCCAGCAAAAATGTCAACAGCCCCACGGTGTCAATTTTGGAGGCCACAAGTATGCGGGGGTAGAAATCCTTCAGCAAGAAGATGCATACGACGCCAAAGACCATGAAGGCGATGCCTATGCCCATTACGACGCTGCCGATGATTGAGATGATTTCCATAATGTTCATGATTATTCTCCTTTGGGAGCGGGCGGCAAAGTCTGCCCCGAGCTTGATTCAGGGGGGCCGCCCTTATGCTTGCCGCGCCTTTTGCCCAGCTTGCGGTCGGACAAAAACAGGGCGATGAAAATTGTGCCCATAAAGCCCGAAAGGGCGTAAATTATTGCAAAATCCAGCAAAAAGGCGATGCCGCCATAGGTTACGGACGCCAGCACAACTATGATGACGATGATTTTTGTTGAGATGAGATTCATGGCCAAAAGCCTATCCCATATGGACGGACCCATCACGGCGCGCACAATATAAAGCACCAAAAGCCCAAGCATAACCCAAAGCGCATACATGGCTTATCTCCTTCTTATCCTTATTTCCTCGGGCGGCTTTTCTGCCCGCAGCAGGCCGCGCTCCAGCTTGCCTTTAATCATTTCGCCCGCCGTTTCGCTGTCTACTTTGTTGCCTTTTTCGCGCATCCACAATATGACGACAGAATCTTCCACAAGGTCCAGCAAAATAGAGCCCGGCGTCAATGTAATGGTGTCGGCCAGCATCACACGCAAGGTTTCGTTTTGTATTTTTGTGCGCACGGTGACGATGTCCAATTTGTGGCCCTTTAAAATAATTTTTATGACGGTGATGCCCGATGCGTAGATTTGACCAACCAAAAAGAATGGAAAAGTTATGAGGCGGAAGAAATTGACGCGCTTAATTTCCTCGTATGGAAGAAATTTGCCGGCAAAATGCAGACAGATTATGGTGGCAATCATACCTATGGCCATGGACCGCCACGAAACCTCTTCCACCAGCACAATCCAAATTAAGGTAAGCGCGATGTATACAAAAAGAGTATGTCTGCCCATATGCCTGCCGACCCCCCCAAATTTTTGTAATAATATTTGATTATATATCTAATCCTGGGTTGCGTCAAGGGCAATTGACAAAAAAAGCTGTTGCGTGGAAAAATTTTGTTGGTATAAACTGTGTGGCCAAGGAAAAAATATCAAGTACACCACAAACATCAGGAGGAAGCTCGATGAATACAAAGGTGGAGATTTGCGGAGTAAACACGGCCAAGCTGCCCGTGCTGAAAACAGATGAAAAAGAGGCCCTTTTCGCCAGAATTTTGCAGGGCGACGAGGAAGCACGCCAAGAATATATTTATGGCAACCTGCGCCTGGTTTTAAGTGTCATACAGCGCTTTAACAACCGCGGCGAAAACATAGACGATGTCTTTCAAGTGGGCTGCATCGGCCTAATCAAGGCCATTGACAACTTTGACACATCCCATGGCGTAAAATTTTCAACATATGCGGTGCCAATGATAATCGGCGAGATACGCAGATATCTGCGCGACAATAATTCCATACGCGTCTCGCGCTCGTTGCGCGACATTGCCTATAAGGCCCTACAGGCCAAGGAGAGGCTGATAAACCAGAATTCTAAGGAGCCAACGGTGGAAGAAATTGCCAAGGAGCTGGGCATAGAGCAGCACGAGGTTGTCTTTGCGCTGGACGCCATCCAAGACCCCGTATCCCTTTTCGAGCCTGTCTACCACGACGGCGCCGACGCGCTGTTTGTCATGGACCAGGTGAGCGACGACAAAAACACCGACGCAACCTGGCTGGAGAACATCTCCCTAAACGAAGCCCTAAAACGCCTGGGCGAAAGGGAAAAGCACATACTTACCCTGCGCTTTTTCGAGGGCAAGACCCAGATGGAAGTGGCGGAGGAAATAGGTATTTCTCAGGCACAGGTAAGCCGGCTGGAGAAAAACGCATTAAAAAATATGAAGAAATATATATCGTAAAAGCACGACAAAAGTTGCCCCTACATCTGCGCCCGGTTATCCCTCTTGCGCAATATGTCAATCAAATTTTCATAGGTATTGGCATCGGGGTTTTTAAGCACCACGCCCATCAAATATTGCAGATGCTCCCCTACGGCGGCGGAGGGCGCAATCCCCAGCACATCCATCACATCACGGCCGCTGATGGCCAGGTCGCTTATTTTCACAGGCTCATGGTTGGCTATGATGTCTTCCAGCAAAGCCTTTGCCGCCAGCACATCTTGCAATTTCTCGCTCTTGGCCTTGTGGCTTTTGGCCATATTGTCCGCCGCCTGAAAGTTTAGTATATCGCGGGATGCATCAGGCCCCAGCTTGTTCAACAGGCGCTTTACGGCGGTTCTTTTTGTGCCGAAATTCATGCTGTGGTGCTTGATTATGGTCAGCACACGGTTTGTGGTATGGTTGTCAAATCGCCAATGCTCCAGGGCTTTGGCCGCAATTCTTAAAGACACCGCCTCATGCCCGTAAAAATGATGTACACCCCCATTGTCGGTGGTTCTGGTGTGCAGCTTGCCCGTGTCATGATACAGCGCGGCCAGGCGCAGCGCGGCATCGGGCGGGGTATTGCGCAGGACGTGAAAGCTGTGCCGCAGCACATCATGGCAATGATAGGGATTGTGCTGCTCAAAGCCCGCCAGCGCGACAATTTCAGGAAAAAGCGCGCCGCCGCAGTCCTCAAAAAACATCTCTATCCCGTCAAAGTCGTCAGACAGCAGCATCCTCATAAATTCGACACGGACGCGCTCCACGGCAATATTGCGCAGATTTTCACGCCCCATTACGGCGGCGCGGCGCACATCTGGCGCAAGGCCAAAGCCCAGCGTGGCCGCAAAGCGATATGCGCGCATTATGCGCAGATAGTCCTCGGCGAAGCGCGTCTTTGCGTCGCCCACACAACGCACCACGCCGGCTTTCACGTCATTGTGCCCGCCAAAATAGTCAACCAGGCCGATTTTGTCATTATAGGCCATGGCATTTATTGTAAAATCCCGGCGGCAAAGGTCCTCGCGCAAATCCTCTGTAAAGCTGACGGAATCAGGCCGCCGCCCGTCTGCATATGGGCCGTCAATTCGATATGTGGTCACTTCGTAATACTTTCCGCCTGCATTTACGGCCACGGTGCCGTGCCTCTCGCCGATATCAATCATCTTGCGCCCCGCAAACACGGCCTTTACCTCCTGGGGCCGCGCCCCCGTGGTTATGTCCCAATCCTCTGCTTCGCGCCCCATCAGGCAATCACGCACACAGCCGCCCACAACATAGGCGTCAAAGCCGCGGGCGGCCAGCTTTTGAATTATCTCGGCGGCCCCGAAAGGCATGTCTATCTTCATTATCATTCATTCCCCAAATGGTCAAAATAGCCTTTAATAAACACAAACGGCGTGCCCTTAGAGCCGCTTCCGGACGTAAGGTCGCACAAACTGCCCACCAAATCCACAATTCTGCGCGGGGTGGTGCCGCCTTTTTCAAGAGCATCACCGCTTTGGGTTTTCAGGTGGTCTTTTATGGCCAAATTAAGCGCATCGCCCGAAAGATTGGCAAATTTGCTGTCCGCCAGATATTTTATCTTGGTTTCATTGGGCAGCCCCGCCAGGCCCTCTGTAAATCCCGGCGAGATTACCGGGTCTGCCAGCTCCCAGATAAAGGCGACGGGGTCTTTAAATCCGCCGTCACCATACACCAGCACCTCTATGCTCTTGCCGGTCTTTTGAAAAATCAGCTCTTTCACTTTGTTCACAAATTTGTCCGCGTCCCGCGGAAACAGCTTAAGCTGGGTATCATTTGCGGTGTTGGAGCCTAAGAGGCCAAATTGTGGGTTATGTCCGCTGCCGTCTATGCCTGTGTTTAAAATTTCATCCAGAGCATACAATGTCTTTGCGCCGGCCTTGCGTAGGATTTCTTTGGTCAAGCCTCTTGTGTGTATGTCGCATACCAAAACACTTTTGGTATGTTTCAAAATTTCGGTTGGATTGTTCGCCATGATGATGCTTGTATTGCCTATGTTCCTATACATGTCGATATAGTCCACATGGGTGAAGGGGTGCTTACATTCGCCAAAAATATCAATGAATTCGTCAGCTGTGAAAACATCGCTCCAGGGATTGACCGACGACGCGATTATCTGCTCCATAGTAACCAAGGGATTGCCAACCTCATCGGAAGGATAGCTCAACTGAATTGTAATCTTCTTGTTTGTCAGGGCGACGCCCTTTAAAATCATCGAAAATCTGTTTCTGCTCATAATCGGGAAAATCAGCCCGATGTGGCTGTCATTAAATTTTGCGTCTATATCCCTTGCTATGTCCCGGGTTGTGGCGTAATTTCCCTGTGTCCTCGCAAGCACAGCCTCCGTCACGCCCAAAATATCATTATCATCAATGGAAAACCCCTCCTTTTGCGCCGCCGACAAAAGAATATCCACGCATATGCCTGTCAAATCGTCCCCTTCTCTTAAAATGGGCGACCTTAAGCCTCTTACCACTGTCCCGCATGTCCTGGCCATCATAATACACACCTCCATTTTCCAAAAGAAAAATAACCGCCGGCTGTTGAAGCAGCGGTTATCGAAATATCATCGCACTATATGCCAACCGCTCTCAAGTTTGCGCCCGCATTTGGCGCAAACTTGCAGGATTGCCCTTCGTGTAATTTTACCACGCATATTGCGTATTGTCAATGACTTTTTATTTGGCTCGTTTTTGGATATAGCAAAAACTTCTCAATTTCCACAATGATTATGGGCAAAAGCGACAGCGCCGCCACAACCAGCCAGCCCTCCGCGGGCAGCGGCACAACGCGGAAGATGCCCGCGATGGGCGCAAAGGATATCACGCTGGCTTGCAGCGCAATGCCGATGAAAAGCGCGCCCACCAGATATCTGTTTTCAAAGATGGGTATGCGCAATATGGATGTTTCGCTGCGCATGTTAAAGGCGTGTACCAGCTGCGATATGCTGAGGGTGGCAAAGGCCATTGTGCGGCCATAGGCCACGCTGTCGCCCATGTCAAAATAGGTGACGCCCACGCCAAAGGCAATTAAAGACAGCATCCCTATCATGGCGCCTTCCAAAAATATCCTCTGCCACAGTTTGCGGTTAAAAAGCCCTGTGCGCGATGTTTTTGGGCGGCCCTGCATTATATTGTCAGACACGGGGTCCAACCCCAGCGCAATGGCGGGCAAAGAATCCGTCACAAGATTAACCCACAGCAGATGTATGGCCAATAAAGGCACCTGCCAGCCCAGCATCACCGCCATAAATATCGTGATGATTTCGCCGATGTTTGAAGACAGCAGAAAATGCACGGCCTTGCGAATATTCGTAAGGATGCCGCGCCCTTCTTCCACGGCATGGACAATTGTGGCAAAATTGTCGTCCGTCAGCACAATATCCGCCGCGCCCTTGGCCACCTCCGTGCCATTTATGCCCATGGCACAGCCAATGTCGGCAGCCTTCAGCGCCGGCGCGTCATTAACCCCATCCCCCGTCATGGCCACAACATGGCCGTTTTTTTGATATGCCTTGACAATGCGCATTTTATGCTCCGGCGATACCCGGGCAAAAACCGCGCTATGCTCCACAACGCTCTCCAGCTCCTTTTGCGAAAGGCCCGCGATATCCTCCCCCGTCACGGCCACATCCCCATAGCCAAAACCGATGCCGATGGACCGCGCCACAGCCAGCGCCGTCTGGGGATGGTCGCCGGTAATCATAACGGGGCGTATGCCCGCCATTTTGCATGTGGCCACGGCCTCGCGCACCTCCGGCCGCGGCGGGTCCATCATGCCCACAAGCCCCATAAAAATCAAATTTTCTTCGAGGCTGTCAAATTGAAGCCCTTGGGGCGCGGCATCCAGCCGCCGAAACGACACAGCCAGCACACGCAAAGCCCTGCCCGCCATTTTGCCCACATGCCTCAAAATTTCATTACGCCGCAGGGTCGTCATGGCGCGAACCTTGCCGTTTTCAAAATAATGCGTGCAGCGCCCCAAAAGCACATCCGGCGCGCCCTTCGTAACAGACATAAAGCCCGCGGCGTCACGATGCACCGTGGTCATCAGCTTTCGCTTGGAATCAAACGGAATCTCCGCAATCCGCTGTTTTTCATCCTCAAGGCAGCTTTTGTCCAGCCCATATTCCAGCAAAGATGTGATAAACGCGGCCTCTGTGGGGTCCCCCATCACCTGCCCCTCGTTCACAGAGCTGTCATTGCAAAGGGCCCCCAGTTTGATAATATCCACACCCATGGGGCTGTCATGCCGCAAACTGCCGCTTCCTGCCGAAATTTCAACTATGCGCATACGATTTTGCGTCAGCGTGCCCGTTTTATCACTGCAAATGACAGTGGCGCTGCCCAGCGTCTCCACGGCGGGCAGCTTGCGTATGATGGCACTGCGCCGCGCCATACGCGTCACGCCAATGGCCAGCATAATTGTGACAATGGCCACCAGCCCCTCGGGTATGGCCGCCACAGCCAGCGATACCGACGTGATAAACATCTCCATTGGCGGAATTTGCCTGTAAATACCGATGGCAAAAATGATGGCGCAGATGATAAGGGCCGCTACCCCCAAAATCTTGCCCGTTTCCGCCAGCTTGCGCTGCAACGGCGTTTCGGGGGCCTTTTCGCCCATGATAAGGCTGGCTATTTTGCCCATTTCCGTGCCCATACCGGTGCCTGTGGCTATGCCGCGCCCGCGCCCATATGTAATGGACGAGCCGGAAAATACCATATTTATTCTGTCGCCCAGGGGCGCGCTTTCCGCCACAATGGCGTCGGCGTCCTTCTCCACCGGGGCAGATTCGCCTGTCAGGGCGCTTTCTTCGCATTTTAAATTTACGGCAGAAACCAGCCGCAAATCCGCCGGCACAATGTCCCCCGTCTCCAGATATACAATATCCCCCGGCACGATATCTTCAACCTTTATGACCATAGCTTGTCCATCTCTTAAGACCTTGGCCTCGGGCTGCGAAATCTGCTTCAGCGCAGCAAGGGCCTTGGCGGCACGGCTTTCCTGCACCAAACCCAAAATGGCGTTAAGCACAACTATGGCCAAAATCACCAGGGGCTCCGCCAGGCTCTCCTCGCCATGCATACGACCGGCCACATAGCTAAGCCCCGCCGCAAACAGCAAAACAATCACCATAAAATTGTTAAACTGCGCGAAAAAGCGGACAATCAGCGGTGCCTCCCGCCTGCCCTGTATCACATTGCGCCCATGCTCTTGCAGGCGGCTTTTCACCTGGGCCGCCTGCAAACCCCTGCCCTTATCCGACTTATGCCACGCCAGCGCAAATTCTGCGGATTTGTTGTGCCAGTTCATAATATCGCCCTCACTTTTTAAACGACAGTATCATTCGCCTAATGTCATTTATTGTAACAATGCCCAAGAGCATGATAAACGTCCCATAAAGCCCCATCAATAGCGCCATAGAGAACATAACGCCCAAAAGCTCGCCCAAGGCCGCGATATAATTGTTGTGCAGATAGTTTACTGCAAGCCCCGCCGCCAATGCCGCCAATGCCGGCTTTGCAAACCAGCGCAATATCTGCGGCGCAACATCCGTCACCTTTCTTATGCGCACAATATCAAACACCGTGATTATCACAAGCCCCGCCAGCCAGCCCGCAAGAAAGGCCCACACGCCATAATGCGGCACCAAAAAGAATGTAAAGGCAATGTTAATCAGCGATGCCAAAAGGCTGTTGCGAAAGATGAAGACCTGCTCTCCCAGACCGTTCAGCACGCCCGAAAATGTGATGTTAAGATACCAAAACGGGCACATCAGCCCCAGCACCAGCAGATACATACCCAAATCCTGATTATACACCAGCCGCCCAATTTCATAGGGAAACACCACAAAGATAAGGCCTGCGCCAAAGGCAATGACGCTTGTAAAGACAATGGATTTTGATATTGTGGAATTTACCTGACGAAACTGCCCCATGGCCAAACCCTCTGAAATTGAAGGCACCAAAGATATGGACAGGGCCACCAAAATGGCTGAAGGAAAAAATATCAGCGGCATGGCCATGCCCGTCACCTTGCCAAAAACCGCCATGGCTTCTTCGGCGCTGTATCCCCAAAGCTGCAACCTTTGCGGTATCAGCACATTTTCCACCGCCGACAAAAATGACGATGATATGCGATTCAGCGTCAGCGGTGTCGCCATGGCCATTATGGCAAACAGCGCCTGATTTTGCGTCATCAGGGGCCGTTTGTAAGGCATCCGGCCCTTATACCGCCTATACGCCACATACACATATGCAAAGGACAGCGCCTCGCCCGCCACAATGCCGATAACGGCGGCGGCGGCGGCATATTCCAGCCCGCGGGGGATAAATGTCCCCGCCAGCATCAAAATCACCGTCATCCGCGCCAATTGCTCTATCACCTGGCTGGCCGCCGGTATCACGGCCTTTTGCAATCCCAAAAAATAGCCCCGTATACAGGAGCCCGCCGCCATAAACACAAAGGCAGCAGACAAAATGCGCAAAGACAGCGCAATGCGCCCGTCATTTAAAATGCCTGCCGCGATGGGGTAAGCAAAAACAAACAGCACCAATGTCAAAACCGCCGCCAGCCCCGATGTTATCATCAAGGACTGCCTCAATAATCGCCGCATATTGCCAAATTCGCCTTTGGCTTGCTCTGCCGCCACCAATCTTGACAATGTAGTGGTTATGCCGCTGCAAGATATGGCCCATGCCAATGAATATATGGGCATAATCAGCTGAAACATCCCCATGCCCTCCGGCCCGATGGCCCCCGCCATAAAAATGCGATAGGCAAAGCCAATCAGCCGCGTCACGATGTTGGCAATGGTCAATGTCAGCGCGCCCGTAATCAATACCTTCTTGGAAAGTGCCATCAAATTCCCCCTGTAAAATCCTATGAGGACATGTCCTTTTATAGCACACAACTTTTTGACTGGATTTTTGTCGCTGAATGTGTTATAATGTATGATGGAGGTTTTCGCATGTTTGTTGATAAGGTGAAGATAAAGATATCCGGCGGCAAGGGCGGCGACGGGCATGTGTCCTTTCTTAGGGCGAAATATGTCGTAAACGGCGGGCCTGACGGCGGGGACGGCGGCAAGGGCGGCGACATTATCTTTCGTGTGGACGAAAATATGGCCACATTGCTGGATTTTCGATATAGGCGCAATTATGCCGCCCAGGCGGGCCAAAATGGCGACAAGCGCAACCGCAGCGGCAAGGCGGCCCCCGATGAAATTATAAATGTTCCACGTGGAACAATTGTGCGCGAGGCCGAAAGCGGCCATATTATGGCGGATTTAACAAAAAATGGGCAAGAGCGCGTCCTCATCAAGGGCGGCAAGGGCGGCAAGGGGAATCAGCATTTTGCCACCAGCCGCAGGCAGGCGCCGCGATATGCCGAAAGGGGCCGAGAATCAAAATCATACGAAGTTATTTTGGAATTGAAAACTTTGGCGGACGTAGGCATAATTGGCCTGCCAAATGTTGGCAAATCCACACTTTTGGCTATGGTAACAAACGCAAATCCAAAAATCGCCAACTATCATTTCACCACGCTTTCGCCAAATTTGGGGGTTTTGCGCAATAGGCACGGCGAGGACATGGTGCTGGCGGATATTCCCGGCCTGGTTGCGGGCGCAAGCCGCGGTGTAGGCTTGGGGCATGATTTTTTGCGGCATATAGAGCGCACCAAGGTGCTTATCCACGTGGTTGATGCCGGCGGTCTAGAGGGCGACCCCATTTTGGCCATGGAGCAAATCAATCGCGAGCTGGCGGAATACAGCGAAAAGCTGGCGGCCCGGCCGCAAATTGTAGCAGCAAACAAAATGGATATTCCCGAGGCCAAGGAAAATTTGCCGCGCATCATAGAGGCTTGCCGGGCGCAAAACATCGAGGTTTTCCCAATTTCCGCGGCGGGAAATCAGGGTCTGGACGCTTTGATGGCCAAAGCACATGAATTGGTAAAAATATCGCCGGAAGATATTATATTCGAGGAGAGCTTTGTCGAATTTAAGGAAGAAGAAGCGCGCAGCGCGCCCTTTACCGTCACTATGGTTGACGAGGGCTATTTTGTTGTGGAGGGCGTTGGGGTGGAGAAAATGGTGGGCTATACCAATGTGGATACCGAGAAGGGCAATGCGTTTTTTCAGCGGTATCTTAAAGACAGGGGCATTATTGCCGAATTGGAAAATTGTGGCATCGAAGAAGGCGACACTGTAAAGATTTATGATATGGAATTTGAATATTTTAAGTAAGGAGGATGCAGCAGGGATGCGGGAAGCGCTAAACAGCAAGGACAGGGCGGCTTTGCGGGCAATGGCCAATAATATATCCGCCATATTTCGGCTGGGCAAGGACGGCATTACGGACGATTTTTTGTTCGGCATACGAGAGGCCTTGGAAGCCAGAGAATTGATTAAAATCGACATCTTAAACAATTGCGAGCTGGACGCGAAAGAGGCGGCAGGCGAGGTTGCCCGCCGCACTAATGCGCATATTGTGCAGGTAATCGGCAGGAAATTTGTGTTGTACAGGAAGTCATACACAAGAAAAGAGGGGATTTTATGAAAAGGAATTTTGTAAAAACCGGTGCGCTTTTTCTGGCCATTTTGATGTTTGTCGCGACCTTTGCCGTGTCCGATGGGCTGTCCGCAAGCTCGTATATATCGCTGCAAAGCGGCGATAGGGTGCAGGTTATTGAAATTATTGACATCAACGCCATACGTGTGCGCACGCCCCGGGGTGATGCCCTTGTGCGCTTGATTGGTGTGCATCATGGGGGCACGCCGCAGGGCATGAATTTCCTTACGAGGGAAATTATGGGCAATCATGTCCATGTGGTGCGGGACCCGCTGTTTCCTAATGTGGGCCGCTGGAATTATCTGTATATTATGCATGTGGAGCGCTTTATCAACGGAGAATTGATTTTGACGGGCTTTGGCCGCCTTAATGAAGCGCATTATCGCGCCGCGCAATTCGAAAATATCCGGCAAGGACAAGCCATCGCGCGAGAGGCGGGGCTTGGCCAATGGGCAAACGAGCTGCGCACGCCGATTATCACACAATATGGCGAGCGTATAAATATCAACACCGCCGACGCGGCGCAAATTATGGCGCATTTGGGGGCAGGCAGGGACTTGGCGAACAGCATCGTCAGCTTTAGGGGCAGCGCCGTCTTTCAAACTGTCAACGATGTGAAATTTGTGCCGGGGGTTACATGGGAGTTTTTTGCGTCAAACCGCAACAGAATGGCCATTGTGACAAATATCAACACCGCAAATATTCCGGAGCTTGAAAGCCTGGCAAATATCACGGCCGAGCAGGCCGAGGCCATTGTAGAATCCCGCAGCGGCGGCCGCAGCTTCACCGCCGCCAGCCAGCTTGTGACGCGGGGAATAATGAACCCTTGGGAATTTAACATAATTTCGCCTTTTATTTCTTTGCAAACCGAGGTGCAAACCCAATTTGCAAGGCCAAACATCCGCGCGAATGTCAACTTGGCAAGCCAGACGCAGCTTATAGCCTCTGGGGCTTCTTTTACCCAGGCCATTGGCATCACAACCCAGCGCGGCTTTTTGCCCATGCGCAATTTGCATGACCTTAAAGATATGCCGGGCTTTGAGACAATGGAGCAAATAAACGCGCTGGCGGACAATTTGCGCGCGTACACAAATATCAATACAGCGCCGCGCAGCGAGATTGAGAGCCTGTTTGGCGAAAATGTGCTTCAAACAGCTGTGGACGCCATCATGGACAATCGGCCTTTTGTCGGTACAGACCAGATTAGCGAATTTTTTGACACGGCGATTTTTAACAGAATCGAGCCTTTTATCTACGTAGGCAGCCGCCCGCCGTATCCCGTGGTTAATATAAACACCGCCACGCATCAGCAATTGATGGACGCGGGCTTTTATGACGCCGAGGCTGCGCGCATTGTCAACAACAGGCCCATTTTGCGGCCAAGCCAGATGGTGTTGTGGCAAACAGTTGTGCGGCCGGAGCTGCGGGCGAATATCACGCTGTATACCAATATAAACAACGCGACGAACCAGGAGCTGATGAGCCTGGACGGCGCCATGACGCAGGATGTGGCCAGCCGCATTGTGTCATACAGAAACGACCAGCCTTTTGGCAGCTTTGCTGAGGTGGAAGACTTTTTTGCCGCGGACGCGGCGACATGGGAGATGTTTTTGCGGTTTAGGAATTTCATAATCTTGAGATAACGCAGGGGGCTAAGATGTTTGATGAATTAAGAACACTGGCAGAATCGCATGGTGACAGGCTTGCGGTTGTTTCCATGGAGAACATTCATTTGCTACAGGCTGATTTAGCAAAATTTAGAAGCGAGAAGGATTCGCAGTTAGGCGACTTTCAAAAGCATATTTTTGACGAATATTATCGCTTTGACCAAATTCCCGCGCATATGCGGTCCATAATCATTGTGGCTGTGAGGCGTCCTGCCTACGCCAAAGTGACATTTGCCCGAAACGGCAAGGAATATAAGGCCTTTTCGGGTGTTGCCGCCGCTTTGGACAAAACTGTGGGCTATATAACGGATACTGTGCAGGCCGCCGGTTTTGATATCAACCGGGAGACGCGCCTGCCCCTGCGGCGCATTGCCGTGCAAAGCGGCATGGGGCAATATGGCCGCAACAACATCGTCTATGTGGACGGCATGGGCAGCGCGGCGGCGTTGATGGCTTTTTCAACCGATGCGCCCTGCGACAATGACAATTGGCGGGAGCCTGTGGTTTCGCCAATTTGCAATGATTGCAAAATTTGCCTGACGTTATGTCCCACAAATGCCATAACGCCGGATAGATTCCACATTGACAGCCACAAATGCCTGACGAGGCTGAATCGCAGCCCGGATGACTTTCCCGATTGGGTGCCGCCCACAGCCTATCACAGCACATATTATTGCCTGATGTGCCAGGGGCGATGCCCCATGAACAAGGGGCTGGAGACAATCGAAGTTTCTTTCAGCGAAACAGAAACAGCCCGCATAATGGACGGCGGGCCTTATGACGATGCCTCGGAGCAGCTGAAAAGCAAGCTGGCGCGGCTTAATTTTGAAAAAATCGCCACAGCCCCGCGCAATTTGCGGGTTCTGTTTGAGGCGATGGATGCCGGGCATGTACCGAAGCTATAGACAAAGGCTTTTTTAACCACGAAACACACGAAAAGCGCGAAATTTTCGTGTGTTTTCGTGCTTTTCGTGGTTAGCATCATTTCACACTTTGTATCCCCTGTCCGGGTCAAAATCCTGATATTCTTCCAGCTGCCCGTCTTTGCCATAGGTCAGCCCGGCGAAGATTTTTTGGCCGTCGCCCAAAAGCCTCTCATACAGGCCCTTGTCGGCATCAAGGGCCTGCCAGGCGGCCAAAAGCTCCGTCACAATGCCGCGGGCTTCGGCCAGGCGGGCGTCTTTTTCGTCGTTTTGGCCGGCCCGCTTCATACCCGCGTGTATAAGGCACTTATTGACAAAAATATATAAATTGCCCAAATCTTTTGAAAATTCGATGTCCATATCCAGCGCGGCGTGAAGCTCCGCAATTGCCGCTTGCGCGCTTTTCAACGCCTCGGCACATTCGGCTGTCCCTGCTGCTGCCGCGCTTGCTTCGTCCATGAAAACAAGCAGCAATTCATGATTTATCACGGTCAATTGCAAGGGGGTGGCCTGATTTATTCTCTTTGCAAAGTCCTGTTTCATCTTATTGTCCAATTAAAAGCCCTCCCGTGCATAGTCTAATTTATCAGCTGCAAAAGCTGCTGCGGCCTTGCGTTGGCCTGGGCCATTATGGCCATGCCCGCTTGGTTTAGGACATTGTTTGTTGACAATCTCATCATTTCGTATGCCATGTCGGTGTCCATAACCCTTGAAAGGGACTGCGAAGTGGCCAATACTGCGGATTGCAGACCGGACGACGTATATTCAAAGCGGTTGAGAAATCCGCCTATATGTGCCCTGTGTCTCGAAACTTGGTCTATGGCCCTGTCCAGCTCTTGAATTGCCAAATTTGCTAAGCCCGGGCTGGTGATATGCAGACTGTTCAACTCTTCCGGGGTCAAGCCGGCCACATTGATAAGCAGCAAGGGGTCAAGGCCGGGCTGGGCGTTCCAGGCGGTGATGGCATCCTGCCAATCCGTATGGTGGTTGGGATGCAATGGGTCCGGATGGTTTGCAAGGCCCATGTCCCAAGGTCTGATTGGCGGCAAAGTAACGTCGATGGACTGATTTTGTCTGCCGCCTGCCTGCACGCGCAGATTATGCACCTCGCCGTTAAGCAGACGGATGTTGTTAAATTCCACTTTGCGCGTGATGTCCTCAAGCTCTGCAATCAGCGCGTCAACCTCATACTGGATATTGGTTCTGTCCCTTTCGGTGTTGGTGTCGTTGGCGGCTTGCACGGCCAGCTCTCTAATGCGCTGCAGCATATTGTGAACATCCTGCATGGCCGCGTCGGCGGTTTCCAGCATGGATGTGCCGTCCAGCACATTTCTGTCGGCCATATTCATCGCGTCAATCTGTCTGCGCATATGTAAGGAAATTGCCATGCCCGCAGGGTCGTCCGCGGCGCTGTTAATGCGGAAGCCGCTGGACAGGCGCATTGTGTTTGTGGCGATATTATTATTGGTTCTGGTCAGCTGGGTATGTACTCTCAAAGCGGCAATATTATCAACTATTTTCATGGTTGCTTTCCTCCTTATTATGGCCGGTTTTGTCTTTGAAATTCTCATCTTTAGCGTGCGGCAAAACGCCGCCCCCACACTTAAAATTCTTCTCTGTCGTCTCCAAAAATTTAATGATGGTCGATATTGCGGCGGCCACTTCTTTCGGCATTTGCTTGTCTGTGTTGCTCACAACGGCCACCCCCAATGTCATCATCGCTCGCATATATTATATCGGCAAATTTCTATGGACGCTTAACTGCTTTTTCATCGCGGAAACATCGGCAAAACTTATGTCGGCATTGTCAAAACCTATGTCCGTCATCATATCTGCCAAATTTTGCTTATTTTCGGCCAAAATTTCATTGGCGTCATCATTGGCGGCAAAGCGTATATGCGCCGTATTGCCCGCCAAATTCACAAGACCCTGCACATCGCCCATGGCGGTTTTCAGCGACATAAACAGGGTGACACCCCCTTCGGCATCCACGTCCATATTTTCATTGACAACATACATGGTCACGTCTGCAATGCGGCCGTTAAAGCGCGTGGCAAAGCTGTAATCCGCTGTGTTTTCCAGCATCATCCGCCTAAAATCCAGGCTCTGCATAAGCATATCCAGCTTTGTGATTTTTCCGGCATCCATTGCGTTTTCCCGCGCGCGCTCTGCATATTGCGTCAAATTTTCGTTTTGAGCCACCGGGTTAAGGGCTTGACCAACATCAAAAAGGTCCGTAATGGCGGAAAGTTCCACTTCGTCCAAGGCGGCCTCCAAATCCTCATCCAGCTTGCGCTCCCGATAAATTTTAAGCTGGCGTATATTGGCCAGGGTGACGGGCAGGCCCATGTTTGACAGAAGGCGGGCGTTTTCCTTGCCGCCTGTCATTTCCTGGATGGCGCGGTTTATGGCTTCCACGTCAATTTCATCCGCAATTTCACCATTCTTCACCATCTCGCGTGCAATATCTTCGATTTTGTCGACGGATGTGGCAAGAGGCTCTGTCAGCGGCTCGCTTTTCGCAAAACGCGCCAGGGGCCTGGGCTTTGCGGCGGATATAAACGAAGAAACCAGATGCTTGGCATAATATGTGCCGTCTTCAATTGTATAATTGATGCTGCCCGGCTTGGCGCCTATGGCCTGAAAATTCCTGGCAAAGTCCAGCAGATTTTGCAGGGTCAGCTCTATGCCCGCATTTACGGCAAAACCAATGCCCGCCCCATTATTTTTGGACACCTTGTTGAGCATTTGGTAAATCTCGATTACCTTTGCGCGCACGTCCTCGGGCACGTCGCCGCGGCTGTCCATTTCGGCGATATGGCGATACAGCATGTCATTTTCATTCGTACCCATATTGTGGTTATACTTGGCCATTTGCTCCAAAATCTCGTCCACATGCATCGCGGCGGGGTTGTGGCCGTCGGCAATCATCTGCGCCGCCATGCGCGGGTGCAGGTGATTTTGCACATCGGCGATTTTGGCGTCAATGGTCTTAATTTTCAAGAGATTCTCCGGGTTAATTTCCATATTGTTCATCGTGAGGATTTTTGCGGCGCGAATACTGTGCGCATCGTCTGAAAGGCCCATTTGGCGCAGCAGTGGCGCAAATTGCTCCGACAGCTTGTTAAAGGTGTCGCCGTGTTTAAGGCTGGCCACGGTTGCGCCCGCCTCGTAATTGCGGCTGACTATCAGGGCCTCAAGGCCCTCCAGCGTGATTTCTACGCGATTTTGCGCAATGGCGCCAAGATCCGAAAAGCTGATATAAGGCAGGGTAAAAATACTTCTGAAAGTATCCGCAATTGCCTTTTGATTTTCCGGCGTGTCAAAGACCTTGCCCAGGGCGCGCAATGCCGCCAAAAGCTCGGCCTCTTTTTCGCGCAGCTGCTTTAGGGCCTCAATCTGCGGGTTAAGGTCAATTTCGAGGTCGGTGTCAATCAGCGCCAAATTGGCCTCATAAGACATGGCCAGACGCGCCTGGGCCATTTGCAGCTGATGGTCAACATTTTTCAGCTCTTTTTCGGGGCTGTATGTATCGGGATTGTAAATTTCCAGCTTGCCGAGGGGGTGACTCCCGTCATAATCCGCATCTGCGGCCGCCCGGGCCAGCGCCTCCAAATCCACATTGCCCTCTATGTCCGTTAAAAAAATCAGGCGCTTAAAATTGTCGGCGGTAAGGTCAATATCATTGTCCAGCAAAAAGCGCGCCCGCGCAAGGTTTTCCGCGTCTGCTTCCAGCCCCTCACGCCCAAAGAAATTCCCAATGTCCTTTTGCAGATTTTGCCAGTCGGCCTCGGGCAAGGGGTCTGGGGCCGAGCCGCCGCTGTGCTTGTACATATATAGATTGTCCAGCGTAATTTCCGCGCCGTTTTGCAACATGCGCGCTATCTGCCCATCTTCCATATTCATTATGCCATCCAGCTTTTTATGCAGCTCTTCCGTGATTTTATGGCTGTTTTGGGCCAGAGCCGCGTCCAGCTGGCTTGTGATGCCATCCAGCATAGAAATCGAGACTTTGTTGATATTCACGCCTGCGGCGGCCAGCTGCGCCATGGCCGCGCCCTGTGTGTTGCCCGCAATTCTGTCGATGCTGCGCATCAGCTTGGCCACGGCGCGCCCGGCCTTTTCGCGGGTTTGGGCATGGCTTTCCGCCAGCGCCGCCGCGTCCAGCGGATTTTGCGGGGCCACCGCCAAATCGTTGTGCATCATCAAGTCTTGCAGGCTTTGCATGGAATATGTATGAGAAAGGAGGCTTTGCCCGTGGGCCTGTGGAAAGACCTGACGCAGGGCGACGGCATCGTCGCTGCCGCGGGCAACTTCAAAAAATACGGTGTCGCCGACCTCGCCTGCAACCTCGCCGCGGCGGATATTCAGGCTTTCGCCGTTTTCCATCGTCAGCATCGTGCCGTTTTCATTTTTTTGCGCTATTATGGCCGAAATTATGTCGCCCTGGGGCAAATTTGGCGCCAGGGCGCGGTTTTTCGGGGTCAGCGCCAATGGCCGCAGCCCCTGCTGATTTATATTAAACACAAGTGCCTGATTGTTTGCCATAAAATACCTCCTCTGTGACGCTCTAATTCTATTTCGGCACAAATCCGCGAAATATTGACATCAAATTTTCGTTGTGATATAGTCATTCCATGAAGATATTCCGCACAAAAAGCAAGGCTGCCAATTTTTGGCTGGATGTAATTCTCATCACAGCCATTTTGGCGGGCCTTTGTTTCATTTTTTTTTGGCCCATACGGGTTGCGGGCAGTTCTATGTCGCCTGCGATAAACATGGGCGACCAGCTGATTATTTCGCGCTTTTCGGGATTTCTTGGCAATTTTGGCCGCGGGGACATTGTGCTGGCGCGCATAGAGGCTGACGGCGGCACGGAGACCGTGATAAAGCGCATTGCGGCTGTCCCGGGCGAGCATCTCATCATAGAGGAAGGCGGCATCAATATTAATATCATCCTAGGCGACGACGAATTTTTTCTTTTGGGCGACAATTTGGATATCAGCAGCGACAGCCGCCACTTTGGCCCCGTTTCCGGCCGACAAATTGTTGCAAAAATCCTTTTGCGATATTTTCCATTAAGTGTCATTGAAATCTTTTGAAAACATAGGCTTTTCGCCATATAAAATGTTTTTTTGCTATTGACTTGCGCCCTAACTTGTAGTATAATTGTTAAACAGATATTTCAAATGTGTTAAGGGATAATTACAAAATAGATTGGGGTGTTGTTTGTGTATGCAAGGAATGACGTGTCAACCGTAAGAAAAGATATCTCGCAAATTGTGGGGTCTAAGGTAATGCTTGAAACAAACAAGGGCAGGCAGAAGGCATTGGTATTTTCCGGCACCATTGAAAACGCCTACCCTTCCATTTTCACCATTTCGCTGGACTCCGGCGCTGCCGGTTCCAAGCGCACGGTGTCATACAACTATACCGATATATTAACGAGGTCCGTGGAGATTACGGTTTTCAATGATTGATGGCGGTATGATTACACGCAAAAAGGCCATGCGGCATAAAACGCATGGCCTTTTTGCTGACAACAACACACAGTACATTATTGAGGCGGGAAAAACGGGCTTGGACTTGGACTTATTTCCGGATACAATTCCTGCGGCGGCGGTGATGGCGTCGGCGTTGGTGTCGGCTGATATGTCGGTGGCGGTGTAGGCGTTGGCATCGGCGTTGCCATAAAATTGGGGTCGGGCGGCAGCACCCATGTTATGGGCGGCTGGTTTTCCGTCACCCATATGTCCGTGGTGGTGCTTAAAAAGCCCTCCAGCGCCGTGGTGGCGGTATATCGCCTTTGCTCCAATTCCATTGAAACAGGCGAAAGCCCCACATATTGATAGTCCAGATATATTCTTGCGCCCGCCGGCACCGTAATTATCGTCACATTTTGCGTGAGGATGATTTCTTCCAGCACAACGGTGATTTCGTGATTTGCGGAATCTATGGTGATTTCTTGGGTGAAGGGCACAAAGCCCTGCCGCGTGACGGAGACGGTGTATGTGCCATAATCCAGCATAATCATCGAATTTGCCAGATGTGCTTCGCCGTCAATTGTCAGGCTGGCGTATGGGTCGGCCACATTTATCGTCAGCGAACCCGACAAAAGCTCCAGCCCGTCAAGGTTGACGATGGCGGTGCCGCCGCGGGCCACGGTCAGCTGATATTCAAAAATTTCGATATTGTCGCCGCGGATGGTCACTCTGTGGTCGCCTTCGGGCACGCGCAATTCCGTCACGCCGTCCAGCCCGGCAAAGGTGGTATTGGCCACTTCCACTGTGCCGCGAATTATCATGTCGTTTTCCGGGATGTGTATGATGCCGTTGCCTTGGTGAATGTCCACAAAAGCAACCTGACCGTAGAATGGCTCTGCAACTATCACGTCCACCGTCACAATATCAACCGCGTCCACATCCGTAATGCTGTTTTGTTCGCCGTGATACATCACCACAGTGCGCGGTGTGTAAACATAGCGCCTGTTGCCTATAAAAATCGCGTTGTTTTCAGTATCCACCACCACATCGCGGATATTTCTGTATGTCCGTACCTGGGCGCTGACGCGGGCGGTTTCAACAACTGTGGATTCTTCCATATGGACGACTTCAATTACATCACCCAGGCTAAAATATGAAAAATCCACGGCATTGCCGAATTTGTCCCGCAATGTCGAATGATTCTCCACGAAAAACGAGCGCAGCTGTGCGGTTTCCAACACATAAAGGTCCATGCGGCGGCTGGCGGGGTTTAATTCCTGCACCAGGCCCATGAGAGCGAGGTTTCCGTCGACAACCTCCAGCGGCAGCTGCTCTATGGGGTCTTCAGGCTCTGCATCAGATGGGGCGGCGGCTTGGGCGGCTTGGCCGGGGCCGTTTCTGCCGTCATTGCCCCAATTGCCGAGGTTAAATTCATTAAACATCGTGGCGAATACAAAGACCATGGCAATGACGCTGACAAACACCGTCGTCACCAAAAATATGGCATAATGCGCCTTTTTGGGGGCCTTGCGCTTTTTGACCGCAGGGGCCGCGGCAGGCTTTTT
Organism: Clostridiales bacterium; assembly: GCA_031277155.1. Lineage (GTDB taxonomy): Bacteria > Bacillota > Clostridia > Lachnospirales > WRAX01 > WRBK01. The sequence continues at coordinate 37,017 of JAITMW010000139.1, forward strand.
TTGAGGCTTGGGCCTGTCGCCCGGATATCTGGGCGCCGCCGAGGTTATTTTCCTGGTTTTGCCCATTTCTTCGCCTAAATTTTGGTCAATGCTTGTGCTTGTGCTTGAATTTGCGGCGGCATCAGGGTCAAAGTCGTAGGCAAAATCATCCGCCGCGCCCATGCCATCGCCGGGTGTATATCCTACGCCATCGCGCACAATGGGCACCCTTCTGGTGTCCTGCGAATTTTTCGTGTCTTTTTCATCCATCGTTTTCACCTGCCTCCCTCGTCCTAAAGGTTTTCTGACAGCAATTTGCCCACGCGCAGACATTCCTGCATACGCGAAAGGAATGTGCCCGGCGCAAACGAACGCTTTTTGCTGTAATAGTCGTTCGTCAATTTTATGAATTTTTCGGGATATAAAAGGATGCGGCGAAAAAGCGCATCGTCCAAGGTTTTGTCACAATGGGCCGCATAGCACTCCAAAATCTTGTCAATTGGCATTATTTCTTTTGGCCCGGCCTTTATATAGCGTTTTATGATATAGGCAAGGTCGTGCAGATAGTGCATTTGTGCGGCTGCGCCAAAATTCGTAAGGGCAATTTGGCCGCCCTGCCTATAAATATTTTCCTCTTTAAGCAAATTGTGGCATATGCTTTTGGCGCCGTCATCCTCGTCCCCAAAGGCGACAACATGGGGCGCAAGCTCCTCATATCCACGCAGAAACAGCATGTCAAAATCTGAAAATTTGCCCACTTTCAGCAGTTTTTTTTTCAATGATGTCAAATTCTCTTTAAGCTTTGCCGCGTCGCCCCCGGCCTTCGCCTTTCTCGCGGGAAACGCAATATCAGCCGCACCAAGCACATGATGCATCCTTGCCACATGGGCCACAACATCCAAAAGCGCATTGCCTTCGACAAAATCCACATTGTGGCCGGCCATCACAACACAGGCGGTATATGCATCCCCTTCGGCTGTCTCAAAATATGGCGCGCCCTGGGACGATATCAAAAAGCGGTCAACGATAAAGCCATTTTCATGCAGATGTTCTTTAACCTTGTGCTGAAACAATATGTCAGAGATGCTATCATAGCAGGGATGGCGGCCGCCCTCCCGCCCGCGCCCGGCCCCCGCGCGCTGCAAGCGCACAGGACCAAGGGTTGTGACGCAAACATGGCCAAATTTGTCCTTATATATTTTGGGCTTAGGTTTTGTGCATTTTAAGTTGAAGCCGGCAACAACAGGCTGGACGAAGCTTTCCACGCGAAACACCTCCGAAGAGTAGCAAAATTGAAGTGCATGATGCAAAAAATTCAAGGCATCTTCAATATTCAATAATATGAGGGATTTGCTGTGG
>JAITMW010000156.1 GCA_031277155.1 Clostridiales bacterium
GTTTTGGCCCCAATGTCCCCCAGCCCGTCACGCACATCATGGGTGGCCGCGCTGTCAATCAATCTGTCCATGGCATCCAAAAAATCCTGATTGTTAAACACATTCTGCGTTAAAAAGCCCTTGCGCGCGCTCATCCAATCCAAATTTTGATTGAAAAAATCCGTGGAATATATAATAGGTATTGTGGCGTGATAATATGCCTCCGGCGACACCCGCGCCAGCTGCCAGCTTTTGCCAATGTCCGCCAGCCAAGGCGACGTGTATGGCACGCAATTAAACAGCACCATTTTGTCAATATGCCGCGGATATTTCAGCGCAAAATTCATCGCAACAGAGGCCCCGTATGAAATGCCCACAAGGTTGGCGCTGTCGATTTTAAGGGCATCCAGCACGCATTTTACAACATCGGCCTGTATGGTGATATCATAGGCCTCTGTCATACGGCCGGATTGCCCCTGGTCCAGCAAATCCAGCAAAATCAGCCTATTTTGCGCGGACAGGGCGGGGATGAAGGGCTTCCAGCTGGGTGTTGACATCATTATGCCGTTAAGCACCACACTGGGCGCGCCCCGGCCGTGACATTCCACATAAATTTGCTTGTCCTCAAAGGGAATTAGCATAGCGCATCTCCTTTCAGAAAAAACCTGCGTGACACCCACAGATGCCACGCAGGTTGGACGCCTTTAAAATTATGGCCTGTTCATAAGAGGGGGCACAATTTCGTGGGCGGGGATGGTGCGCACATATCTGGGCACCATATGGTCAACGCCGGGCACATATGTAAATTCGATTTCAAAAAGCGGCTGCATTGCCTGATGGTCCTCGGCGCGGAAATAGCGCATACCTGTTGGCGAATTAAATTCCATGCCGCGCATGGTGTCAATCAGCAGGCGAGAATCCGTGTCGCCGCCTGTCAGCTCCAGCGCGGTGATGATGGCGGAAGCCGCCGCAAAGCCGCCCGATGTGAAGATGTCGGTTGGTATGCCATGCTCTTCCCAATGCCTCTCTATCATCCACTCATTCATAGGCTCGTTTTGCGGCAGGTCGGGATAATACACACAAAATCCAAAGCCGCCCATCTGGCCAAGCTCCAACATGCCTTGAAGCGCCGCAAGCTCGGGTGCGCCCGTGATGATTGTAATACCGGCACCTTCCATATCCAGCTCCATCAGCTGCATCCAAGGATTGTTGGCTCCGGCCCAAATTACATAGAGATAGTCCGGCGCAAGCTCTCTAAGGCGCAGTATAAACGGGCTGAAATCCGTCGCCGCCGGCGGCGCGAATTCGGCTTGGACAAATTCAAAGCCATGGGCTTCAACGGCAGGGATAAACGGGTCTACCATGCTGAATCCAAAGGTAGAATCCGGCGCCAGGGCGGCCACGGTTCTGCCGCCGCCGGGATGATGGTTTGCAAGCACGGCCGCAAGAGCCAAAGCATCTTGGCCCGAGGTTCTGCCTGTGCGGAAGACATATTCATTCCAGTTTGGATAGGTGATGATAAGGTCAGAGGCGGCGGGCTCTATAACAGCCACCGTCTCAAATTCCTCAAACAGCGCAAGGCTGGCCAGGGCGTCGCCGGAGGCGGCAAAGCCCGTTACAATGTCAACATTGTGATTTTCCAGCATCACAAGGGTTCTTTCGCGGGCCACATCGGGGGTGGTTGTGGTGTCCTCCCATATGACCTCAATGTCGCGCCCGGCAACCTGCATGGTGCCGTCCGTCATATATTCCAGGCCAAGATAAAAACCGCGCTGGAATTGCTCTCCATAGTCTTGCAGCGCGCCGCTGAGGGAGGTAATCGCGCCAATTCTGATGGGGCCGTCGCCGTCGCCGTCGCCGTCGCCGCAGGCCGCAAGCAGCGACACGGCCAAAATCAGCATCATTGCCAATAAAAAGCCCTTTGTAATTCTTTTCAATTTCTCCACACTCCTTTTATTTTGTTAAATTTGGTCGGGTTTGGCATCAATAGATTTCCGGGTGCTTCTTCACATGAAATTTCAATTCGTCTCTGAAATCGGGATGCGCAATGGAAATCAGGCGCTGGGCACGTTCTTTCAGGCTTCTTCCGCGCAAATTGACAATGCCGTATTCTGTCACAACATAGTCCACATCATTGCGGCTTAGCGTCACCACCGAGCCATGCTTCAACATAGGCGCAATCTTTGATATCACCTCCTTTTCGCCATCGCTGTTTTTAACCATAGCGGTTGAATACAAGCAAATAAAGGAATGGCCGCCGACAGAGCGCTGCGCGCCGACTGCCGTGTCCGTCTGTCCGCCGCTGCCGGAAAATTGCATGGGGCCAATGGATTCTGAAGCGCATTGGCCAAACAAATCAATTTCCAGCGCGGTGTTTATCGATTGCATTTTGTAATTTTGGCCGATTACTGCCGGGTCGTTCACCCAATATCCATTTTTTAGCAGCACCGACGGATTGTTATTGATGAAGTTATACAGCTTTTGGGTGCCCATGGCAAAGGTGCCGACAATTTTGTGCTTATACAGCGTCTTTTTGCTGTTGTCAACTGCGCCACATTCAACCAGGTCCACCATATTGTCAGTCAGCATTTCCGTATGTATGCCAAGATGCTTTTT
>JAITMW010000162.1 GCA_031277155.1 Clostridiales bacterium
TGATTAGGCGCGTAAAGCTGGTCATTACAACCAGTAAAGATGGCAACAGCGCAATCAGGACTGTCAGAAATAGAATTTGCAGAGTGACAGAATTGCCCAAAGCATCCGTATCAACGTCATCGCCCACGATGATGCCAATGTCGGGAAAGTTTATGGCATAAACCGTCTGTTGCATCCAAGGTGCAAAGGCAAATGCCAGCATCAGCGCACAAACAGCCAATATTTTCCACAATCTTTTGTGCTTAACCAAAATCATTTATCCTCTTCTTCCGCCTTTTGCTTGTTAAACAGCTTTGACAGCACGTTTTCAAAGGGCACCTGGGCTGCGGCCGGTTTGCTGAAATTGAGGGACGCTTCGTCAACTTCGCCGATAAGGGTAATGCCCGTGCGGCTTACCCCTATAAGAAAGCACTTGTCCCCCGCCTTCACAAGCTGCACGGTGTTTTGAAAGCCCAGTCCCGCGGCCTCTATCACTTTGATATTACCGCCATAGCCGCGGGTGTTTTTTGCTCGCCCCATAAGGCGCAAGGAAAAATATGCCAGCGCAACCACGGCTATAAAAGCAATAATCAGCACGACAAAATTCCAAATTTGGGCAAGCAAAGCCGGTGCAGCCGCCGGTTGCGTCACATTCTGCGCCAAAATAGTCGATATGTTTAAAATAATCCCAATCAATAGACCTTACCCAATCACCTTTTGCACGGCCTCCAAAACCCTATCATGCTGGAAGGGCTTGACAATAAAGTCGCGGGCGCCCGCTTGGATGGACTCGATAACCATGGACTGCTGCCCCATGGCCGAACACATCACAACAAGGGCATTTGCGTCAAATTCTTTGATGTTTTTTGTGGCTTGGATGCCGTTCATTTCAGGCATTGTGATATCCATAATAACAAGGCCGGGCTTTAATTCTTTATATTTTTCAACCGCCTTTATGCCGTTTTCCGCCTCGCCCACAACATCATATCCATTTTTTGTCAATATGTCTTTCAACATCATACGCATGATGGCCGCATCATCAACCAGCAACACTGTCTTTTCTGCCATTTTTCCTCGCTCCTTTTACTATTTGCCTTTTCTGCTATTTTATGTTAAAAATTTGATTCTTAAATGAATTAGATGCGATATTCGGCATTGATGATGTTCGTCACCCTGATGCCAAAGTTTTCGTCAATGACAACAACCTCGCCATTGGCCACGAATTTGCCGTTTACAAGGATATCTATGGGCTCTCCCGCAAGTTTGTTAAGCTCTATGATAGAGCCGGGAGAAAATTCCAAAATTTCCCTGATTTTCTTGGCGGTACGCCCCAGCTCTACAGTGACCTCCAGAGGCACATCCATAATAATCTCGATATTTTCCTTTTGCTGCATGATGTCAGCAACATCAAAATTTTGAAACTGCGCGGCGCTTGCGGCCACGGGCTGCATCGGCGGCGCATAACCATGCCCGGAAGGCACATGATGGCCGCTATGTGCCTGCGTATGTGATTGGGCGTGCATCGAACCTGTAGCCATATTATCCTCCACCTTCCCCGGTGCCGTCGGTTGCGACCGCGGCTTTTGAGCCTGCTGTGCATCGGGCTCTGATATAAATGATTTCACCTTTTCCGTCAAAGTTTCCGCAAAATCCATGGGCATAAGCTGCATTATGTCAGAATCTATCAAATCGCCAATTTGCATCCTAAATTGCACACACACGGCATATTCGCCCGTAAAAGGCAAATTTTCCAGCTTTTCGTGTGTGGCAAAATCTACCACAAACGCAATGGGCGTGTCAATGTCAATTTTTTCATTGAGAAGGGACGCCAGCGATGTTGACGCCGAACCTATCATTTGGTTCATGGCCTCGGATATGGCGGAAAGGTCCATATCGTTGATTTCTTCGTCGCCTTCCTCAACCACGCCGCCCTTGCCAATCATCAGGCTGGTTATCACCTTCACATCGTGGTGCTTCAGCAAAAGCACATTGGTGCCCTGTATGCCGCTGATATAACCAAGTCTGATGCCCACACAGGGCCTTTCGTAGCGATTTTGCACTTCATTCCATTTTACGACACTAACCATCGGTGTCGTAATCAGCACCTTTTGGCCAAGCAAGGCAAAAAGGGTTGTGGCAGAGGTGCCCATGGAGATATTGCCAATTTCTCCCAAAACATCTCTTTGCTCAGAGGTAATCATGGCGTCCAAATCTTCATCGCCACTGCCATTTTCAAAATCTTCGTCGCTGCCACCAAGCAAAGCATTTATCTCCTCTTGAGAAAGCATATCAGCCATGGCCTATTCCTCCCTAATTATGGTTTGGGTAATCTGTATAGCGTTTCTGCCGCGGCTGATGCCGGGTTTGGCCAAAAACTTGTGCAACGGCCCGACAAAAACCTCTAAATCGGCGTCAATGTAAGAATCCAGCGGGATAACATCCCCTACGGCCAAATTTACAAAATCCGACACCATTATGCGCGTGCGGCCAATGACGGCCGCCACATCAATATTTGCCGTTTCGATTTTGTTTTCCAAATCTTCGGCATAATCCGTTTCTTCATCGTCGGCGGCGCTGGCATACCAATACCTTGTGTATAGTCTCTCCAAAATCGGCTCTATAACGGCAATGGGGATGCAAAAATTCATCAGGCCCTCCACGGCGCCAATCCTAATGGCCATGGTGATAAGGGCCGTTGTGTCCATGGGCGCCACAATCTGCGCAAATTGCGAATTTGTCTCGATACGCTCCATCCGCGGCTTCAGGGCCTCCACATTGGCCCAGGCCTCCGGCAGCGGCCCCAATGTGTGATGGACAACGCGCTCCAGCAAAATCTGCTCAATCTCGGAAAAATCCCTCATGCGCTTAATTCCCGTGCCCGGCCCGCCCAAAATCCTGTCTATGATGGCATAGCCGATATTTGCGGATAATTCGAGTATAATGGAGCCTTTCAGGGGCGCAAGTTCTACAATGGAGAGTATACAGGGATTTGTCAGCGCGTTGGAAAATTCGTTATATGTCACCTGCTCTGCGGAAATAACTTCCACACCCACCGGCGTGCGCAAATATCCCGACAAAAACGATGTCAGGCTGCGGCAATATGAATCATACATAATTTCCAGCGTGCGCAGCTGCTCTTTATTAATTTTTTGCGGACGGGCAAAGTCATATGGCATGGCGTTTTTCTTGCCGCTTTCCTTGTCGCCCCCGTTTACGTGGTCATAACTGCCATCAGACATGGATTTCAATAGCTCATCTATTTCAGATTGACTTAAAACATCACCCATGGCATTTTCCACCTCCTTGATTTTAAACTTGCGTTTCCTGGTATTTCGTAAATCTATGATGTGACGAGATTGCCCAGATAAACCCTTACAATCAGCTGGCTGCCAAAGGCATCCTGCAATGCCGTAAGAATTTGTTCCGCCACATCTTCGGTGCCGCCCACAGCCGCAAGTTGGTCCCTTGTGGTTCTGCGCAAAATGTTTGTGGCAATGTCCTTCATGACAATCTCGCGCTCCAGCAGCATATCAATAAAGTCATCGGCCTCATCCGTATCAGTGTTGTTGATGCCGACGCCAACGGTTACGCGCACAACATGCCGCCCGCCGTCATGGCTTAGCAAATTAGTCGTGATATCGTTTGAAAGGGTGATGGTCCTGATGTCCTGCTCCGAAATTTCCTGTACAAACCCAGGCGTCAGCCCTTCCGCCTGCATTTGGTTGCCGCGGTTAAACTGTCCCAGCAGCAAAATTGCGCCAACCACAAGGGCCACAATTATAAGCCCCAGCATAACAATGATTACTATCATCATACCTTTGTTCTTATCCATGATTGTTACTCTCCTTTCTGCTTGGGCCAGCTCTATGATTAATTGCTGTTATTAGCCTCATAAATGCGAATTTCTACGCGGCGATTGGCCTGGCGCCCTTCCGGCGTTGCATTTGTCATGACAGGGTGATATTCTCCAAAGCCTGTGGCGCGGATTATTACGGGGTCTACGCCTTGTTCAATCAAAAATCGGGAGATGCTTGCCGCCCTGGCCACCGAAAGCTCTAAATTATCGGGAAATCTGGCCGTGGCAATGGGCACATTGTCCGTATGCCCCTCCACAGAAACCCTGACGCCGGTAAGGTTGTTTATGGCAGAGGCAATTACGTTCAAGACAGGGAAGGTTTCCTGCCTTATCCACGCCTGCCCGGTGTCAAAATACATATCACCGTGGGTGGATATCAAAAGCTGCCCCTCGCCGTCAAATTCGACATATATATGGTCGCCAAAGCCGGATACTCCAAAATATGTCTGCAAGGCATCGGCCACAATTTCCATTTGGTGCTGGCCGCCCTGGCCATGGCCATGCTGCCCGGGTATAAATTCAAAGATAGCAAAGTCAAACAGCGGCAAATCCATCACGCCATTGCCCAGCAGCTCGTTTACGCCATCGCCGGCAAAGTCGAAAGGCTCGATAGAGCCGGCCCCAATGGCCGCCGCCAGGGCAAATTCCTGCCACAGCAACTCGTCAACCTCGGACAGGGCATAAAGCATAACAAACAAGGCAAACAACACCGTAACCATGTCGGCATAGGACGTCATCCATTCGTTTTTTACGCCCTCTTGCTTTTTTTTGGGCTTTCTGGACATTATCTGCCGCCCCCTTCGTCACCGCCGCTTCTAAGAGAAGGCGACAGGAAGGCTTTCAGCTTTTCTTCGATAATTCTGGGGTTTTCTCCATTTTGTATGGACAGCATCCCCTCTATCAGCACTTCTTTAAGAAGCATTTCCTCTGCGTTGTAAACGCCCAATTTCCGGGCAATGGGCCCCGCCAAAAAGTTTGCCACAAGGGCGCCGTAAAACGTGGTTATCATCGCCATGGCCATATTGGTCGCCAAAAGCTCTATATCTTGCAGATTGCCCATCATCAATACCAGCGCAACCATGGTGCCCACCATGCCCCATGCGGGGCCAACCGACGCAATATGCTCCCAAACTGCCTTGATGTCGTTGTGGCGATTTTCCACGAAGGCCATTTCGGTTTCAAGCACGCTGCGTACAAGCTCCGGGTCTGCGCCGTCCACAATCAGCATGATACCCTTTTGCAAAAAGGGGTCTTCCATATTTTGGGCGGATTCTTCCAGCGCAAGCACGCCCTCGCGCCGTGCCAAATTGGACAGCGTAATTATGCGCGTAATGGCGTCAGAATGGTCATAACTTGGGGCGGCAAAGACAAACTTTGCGGCGGCCAAGGCCTTTAGAACCCTTGACAGGGGCTGCCCTATGAATACAGAGGCAAATGTTCCGCCAATAACTATCATAACCGACGGCGCATCCGCAAACGCTATCACAGAGGCCAATTGCATATCACCATTAAGCAAAATAGATACAACCACAAATATAATTCCGGCGATTAAGCCAATTAAAGAACCAATGTCCACAGCTTAAGCCCCCTTAAATGTTAGTATATATGTCACGTTTATATGCCTTTGTTTTCGCAATAATATCCTCAACGGATTCTTTTACAATAATTTTGCGGCCGGTTGTCGTTGTGATGGTGGTGTCCGGGTTGGCCTCAACAAGCTCTATAAGCTCGCAATTAACAACAATTTGTTTGTCATTTAATCTGGTAATTTGAATCATCATATCCCTCCATGGCCTGACTTTCCAGTATCTTAATGACCGTACGCAACATTATACAACAAAATGCCGCAAAATGTCAAATTTTTATATTTGCAGGGCGCAAGATCCTTCGCTGCGCTCAGGATGACAGCTTTGGATATGTCATTCTGAGCCTAGGCGGTCTTAGCGGCTTTGTCATTCTGAGCCTAGGCGGTCTTAGCGGCTTTGTCATTCTGAGCTTAGGCGGTCTTAGCGGCTTTGCCGCTTAGAGCGCCTTGCCGAAGAATCCATTGGCTCTCGCAAAATCCTTCGCACAATGAGATCCTTCGCTGCGCTCAGGATGACAGCTTTGGATATGTCATTCTGAGCTTAGGCGGTCTTAGCGGCTTTGCCGCTTAGAGCGCCTTGCCGAAGAATCCGCTCCTGTTTCACATTTGCAGGGCGCAACACCCCCGGCGCGCCGTGGCGCCGCGCCCTACACCGTGCATTATCTACGCAAATTCACAAGTTCCTGCAAAATCTCATCGGATGTGGTGATAACTCTGGAATTTGCCTGGAAGCCGCGCTGCGTCGTTATCATTTCAGTAAATTCGGCGGCCAAATCCACATTGCTCATCTCCAGCGTGCCGCCCAAAATTGAGGACGATATGGCGCCGGGCGGGAAGCCTATGTTGTCAAACCTGCCGCTGTTGATGGTTTGGGCAAACATATTATTGCCCACAGATTCCAAACCGGCGGGATTGGCAAATCTTGCCACGGCAATTTGCCACAGCGCAAAGGCTTGGCCGTTAGAGTATGTGCCCGTGATGATGCCGTCAGGCCCAACGGAAAGGCCGATAAGCGTGCCCATGGCAAGGCCGTCCATATCATGGCCGATAGGCGAAGAGGTAGCATCCGCCATTTGCGTTAAGGCCGCAAAATTAAGCACAAGCTGAAGCGGACCCGGTGGTGGACCCGGTGGATTGGGCTGGCCAAATGTGACGCCCTGCCCCCCTCCGGCCACGCTTGCGCCGTCCAAACCAAACGCAAAGCTGGTGACAAGATTGGGATATCCGGCAAACGAAGTGATAACCGGCACCACAAATTCCGGGCCTGTATTGGGCGGCACCACCGGGGTTTGGGGCGTTGATGTGATGGCGGTAGCAGAAGGCTGTATATGCATCAAGTTGCCGTTGGTTCCAAAGAACATCCTTTGGGTATCGATGGGCGGGGTCACGATAAATTCGGTGCCGTCTTCGCGCCTCAAGGTCGTGTCAAATGTCACATCCCACGCGCCTTGTATGCGGGCATTGGGCGGCACCAGTCCCGCGGCGTTGGGAACCATCGCGTGGCTAAATGTCACATCCACCGTATACGCATTGCCCTGAGAATCATGAAAAGTTACCTGGGACGAAACATTGTTTTCCGCGGGAACCAAATTGCCCTCGAACACAATGCTTCCTGTTGCCCGACCGGGCACGGTGCGCATCTCCGGCCTAATTTGTATGCCACTTACCTGTTGGCGCTCAATTGTTGTCTGGCCCGTCAGGCCGTCAATTATCAATTGCCCGCCGGGAGTTGTGTTTGCGGCCCAGCCATGCAGCCGCAGGCCGTTGGGCATGACGATGTTATAATCCCTGTCGCGGCGAAAATCCCCCGCACGGGTAAAAAGCAATCCCCCGGCATTGTCGCCCACAACGAAAAAGCCATCGCCGTCAATCATCATATGAAAGGGGTCGTCCGTGCGCATTGCGCCGCCTTGGGACATCATCCGCTGTATGCTGGACACATTGACGCCCAAGCCGATTTGCTGCGGATTTGTGCCGCCGCG
>JAITMW010000092.1 GCA_031277155.1 Clostridiales bacterium
AGGGTCACGCCCAAGGTCAGATTGTCGTATGGCTTAAACGCGGCGGAGATAATTTCATCATCATGGCCCTCCCATACAATTATCCCCGTGTCGGCCAGCCCTGCCTCCAGCAAATCCTGCTGCAAGTCACCGATAAATATCCGAAAAAGATTTCCGGCACCCATATGCAGCCATGCCGGTGCGGCCTCGGTGCGCTTACGCATGGCCTCTATATCAAATTGCGGCAGCACATAGCTTGCAGACCAACCGCCCTTATTCACACTTTCAAGATTCAGCTTCATCTAACCCCTCCAATTTTCAATTTTCAATTCTCAATTCTCAATTTCTGCATATGGCCTCCCAAATGCCCTGAAGATACACCGCCCCCAGGGCCCTGTCATACAGCCCATAGCCCGGGCGGCCCTTTTTCTTGGTTTCGTCCCAAATCATGCGCCCGTGGTCAGGCCGCATACAGCCTTTGAAATCAACATCATGAAAGGCTTTCATGATGGCATACATGTCCAAAGAGCCGCATGACGTCAGATGGGCCGATTCATAAAAGTCGGTTTCATTTTCAAAGCGCAAATTGCGCACATGGGCAAAATGTATGCGCCCTTCGCCGCCAAATTCCCGTATCATGGCGGGGATATCCGCACCTTTGCGCGCGCCCAAAGAGCCGGTACATAGCGTCAGGCCGTTGTGCTTGCTGGGATTAAGGTCCAAAAAGCGGCGCAAATTGTCCCGGCTGATAATCAGCTTGGGCAGGCCGAAAATGGACACGGGCGGGTCGTCGGGATGCACGCCCATGTATATGCCCAGCTTTTCGGCATGAGGAATTATGGCATCCAGAAAATACTTGATATTGGCGTAAAACTTGTCCTCCGTCATGCCCTCATAGGCTTCAAGGGCTGTGCGCACAGTTTTCATGCGGGCAGGCTCCCAGCCCGGCATTTCATAGTCCCCGGCTTCTTTGGCATAACGCTGGGCAAGGCCCTCCAGAGAGATATTTTGGATAAATTCGGCCTCGTATTTCATGGTGTTAGAGCCGTCGGGAAGCTCGTAATACAAGTGGCTGCGCGCCCAATCCAGCACAGGCATAAAATTATAGCAAATGCATTTAATGCCAATTTGTGCCAGGCGCTCCATTGTCAGGATATAATTTTCGATTTTTTCGTCGCGGCCATCGGCCCCCAGCTTTATATCCTCGTGGATATTGACGCTTTCAATTACTTCAACTTCAAGGCCCGCGGCGGATATTTCGTCCTTCATGGCCGCAATGCGCTCCATGGGCCACGCCACACCGGCGGGCATGTCCAAAAGGCTTGTCACCACACCCCCGACACCGGGTATTTGGCGGATTTCCCCCAGGCTTATGGGGTCTTGGCCCGTGCCAAACCAGCGAAATGTCATTTTCATTGCATTTCCTCCTTCAATATTTAGAGGGTGCAGATTCTGTGTCCACACCCTCTAAGCTAAGCATATTTTACAGTCCTACAAGAAAAAGTCGGGCAGCCACATAGAAATCATCGGGACAAAGGTTATAAGCAGCAGCACCAAAATCATAACGAAATAATAAGGCAGCAGCGGCTTTATCACCGACTCGATTTTAGTTCGCCCTATAGAGCAGCCCACAAACAGCACCGTCCCCACCGGCGGCGTAATCAGGGAAATTCCCAGATTAAGCAGCAAAACTATGCCGAATTGAACCGGGTGCATACCGACAACTTCGGTGGCCACAGGCAGAAGGATTGGGGTCGTGATAAGTATCATTGGCGCCATGTCCATAACCAGGCCCAAAACCAGAAGTATGACATTGATAAGCAGCAGGATAATCCAAGGATTGTCCGTAATTGCCAAGATTGCACTGGTGGCCATATCCGGCACCCTTAAAATCGTCATCATATATCCAAAAGCGGAAGAGGCCGCAATGATGGCCATAACCATCGCCACTGTCCGGACGGATTTTTTCATGATATGCCAAAAGCGGCTGAGGGGAATCTCTCTGTAAACAAAGAATGTGATGATGAAGGCGTAGATAACCGCGATAACCGAGGCTTCTGTGGCGGTAAACATGCCCGATGTGATGCCGCCCACAATAATTACGATGGTAAGCAATCCCAAAAAGCCGTCCCAAAGAAGCCTAAGGGTGTCTTTGAAGGTATATTTCTTGCCTTTTGGATACCTTTTCCTGACGGAAATTATGTAGGATACAATCATCAGCCCTATGCCCAGCACAATGGCAGGGATAATGCCGGCCAAAAACAGCGCGGCAATGGAAACACCGCCGCCCGCCGCCATGGCAAAGATAATCATATTGTGGCTGGGCGGGATAAGCAGGCCCACTATGGACGAGGTGACGGTGTTTGCCGTCGCAAATTCCTTGTCATAGCCTTGCTTTTCCATCATGGGTATCATGATTGTACCCAGGGCCGAGGTGTCGGCCACAACCGAGCCCGAAACCGTGCCGAAAAATTTGGACGAAAGCACATTAACCATGGCCAAGCCGCCGCGCACGCGGCCCACAAGGGCATCTGCCAGGTCTATCATCCTTTTTCCGATGCCGCCTTCACCCATCAGGTTGCCCGCGATGATGAAGAAAGGTATGGCCATAAAGTTGAAAGGCGTAATGCCGCTGACAAGGCGCTGCACTATTATAGGAAAATGGGCAGTGCCCGAACCAAAATACCATGCGGAAGCAAAGGCCGAAAGGGCAAGGGCAAAGGCCACAGGGACTTTCAAAGCCATTAAAACGGCAAAGCCGCCCAATAAGATGATAATTGAAACAGGGTCTGTCACTCCGGCACCTCATTTCTGTTGATTATTTGTTCCGCAATTTTACCCAGTATAACCAAGGCCATCAAAGCGCCCGCTATTGGGACAATGACATCACGGATGGCCACGGGAAGCCCGGTTGCGGGCAATGCTGTGCCAAATCCAAACATTCTGGAGGCCAAAATAGAGCCAAACACAATTAAAAGAATTGCGAGCAGAAGTATAAGCGCATTAACAAAAACTTCCGCCACAAACCTCGCCTTTGGCGGCAGCTTTGAAACAAACATGGTAATGCCTATGTGCAAATCTTCTTCAATGCCCAAGACGATACCCAAAAACACAAACCAGACCATAAAGGTGACAGATATTTCCTCACCCCAAATGGGCGGCATTTGAAAAATTTGCCGCATGATGACTTGATAAAATACTACGCCAACCATGGACAGTGTCAGCATTATGGCCGCCACGTCAATCCCTTTGCACATAGCCACAATGCATTTTTTATATATGCCGTAAGCTTTCAGCAAGGATTTTCCCCCCTTCACTTAAGAACCCGAGGGGAGAAATCCTCCCCCCGGGCCTATGCAAAATTATTGTGCGTCGCGAATCATGTAAATCAAATCAATAAGCTCAGGAAAATCGTCCCAGATGGGCATAATTCTGTCTGTAAAGGCTTGAAGCTGCTCCGGCGTAAGGCGCGTAACTTGCACGCCGGATGCAATGGCCTCTGCTTCTGCTTCCAGCTCAACTCTGGCCCATGCTTCACGCTGTGCCACGGCGCCTTCAATGGCGGCCTGGCGCAGGATGTCCTGCTGGGCTTGGGTCAGGCCTTCCCAGACGCCAAGGTTGATTATAACGGCCTCGGGCGCTCTGGAATGTTCGTTTTCTGTGAAAAATGGTGCAACTTCATGGTGGGAAAAACTGGTGACAAAGGACGGCCAGTTGTTTTCGGCACCGTCAACCAAGCCGGTTTGGATGGCTGTATAAACCTCGGCAGGGCCCATTGGCACAGGCACGCCGCCCATCAGCTCCATAAGGCGAATCATAAGGGGGGCTTCCTGCATACGAATTCTTAAACCTGCCAAATCTTCCGGGGTGTAAATGGGGCGCACAGAATTGTATAAGCTGCGGGCGCCCGCGTCATGCCAAGCCAAGATATACATGTCATGTTCGCGCAGTATCTCGGCAAAATATTCGCCAATTACCCCGTCAAGGGCGCGGAACATGGGGTCACGGCCATCCCATACGCCGGGCAAAAACAGGGCGTTAAACCTGTCGTCGACATTGGCGATTACCGGCACCGGCAGTCTAATCATTTCGACAGTACCCATTTGCACTTGCGCCATAACTTCCATTTCGCTGCCTAATGTGCCGCCGTAATGAACTTCGACGTTAAAGAAGCCGTCGCTGCGCTCGTTTGCCAGCCTGGCAAACTCAAGATGGCCCACATTGGCGGGATGGTCGGCGCCGGAGTGAACTTCGGACAACCTAAGGGTGATGGCTTCGGCCCCTCCTCCGTTGTCGCCGCAAGCTCCGATGATAAACAGCGCAAGAACAAGAATCGGTAAAGCAAATAACCTTTTTTTCATTTACAATTCCCTCCTAAAAATGATATGTATTTTTGTGACATTTCAACAAGACTTTGCATACGCTCCTTCCTTTTTTTAAATATTATACCATAACCCGGAGCAAATTTCAATGGGGTTTTTCAGTTATAAATAAATTTTTGTTAATGATTACACAAAGTCTTCGCGCATCGGGGTGAAAAAGTCAATAAGTATGCCCTCTTCCA
>JAITMW010000104.1 GCA_031277155.1 Clostridiales bacterium
TTATCAACGGCATCCCGCAGCATATCCTCAAAACGCACCACGCTGCGCTTAAAGCCCGGCGTGTCCACATTGACGATATTATTGGAAATAACATTGTCGCGCAAAACCACGCCCTGCAAGGCCGTCCCCACAATATTGGTAAAATTATGCATGTTCTCTATACGCATACAAGCCCGTCCTCCAAAAATTTATATCACTAACAAAAATGAGGCCTTTCCATAATACCACAAATTTCGCGCGCATGTAAAGTAGTTTTTACAGCTTTCGACACGGCTTCCTCCGGAATTTCATATTTCCATATGGATTTTGTGCAGAATCCACAATTTCAGAGAGACAATTTTGTGCAACTTCTATAGGTAAATTGTTATCAGCAAAAATATTTGGTAAATTTAGCCGTTCATCCAAAAAAAAATAGAAAATTTTGTACAACTCGCGGAATTTAATTGATAACAGCCGCGCCCAAATCTCCTATGTCCGCCCTATAGCGCATACCGCTGAAATGCATATTTTTCAGCGAATCATACGCCGCGGCCCTGGCCGCCTCCAAATTATCCGCAGAGGCCGTAACACAAAACACCCTGCCGCCAGCGGTCACAATTTTGTCCTCTACTTTCTTTGTGCCGCTATGGAAAATTAAGACATCCTTGCCAATATCATCAAGCCCCCAAATGGGATAGCCCGTGGAATATTCGCCGGGATAGCCTTCAGAGGCCGCCATCACACAACATATGGCATTATTTTTCCATATAATCTCCATATTATCCAAATTCCTGTCAAGACAGGCCAAAATGATGTTCACAAGGTCCGTCTCCAGCAGGGGCAAAAGCGCCTGGATTTCAGGGTCGCCGGGGCGGCAGTTGTACTCCAGCAATTTGGGGCCCTCCGCCGTCAGCATCAGGCCGAAAAACAGCACGCCGACAAACTCTCGCCCGTCCTTGCGCAGGCCCTCCATGGTCGGCAAAAATATTTTCTCCATGCACTCTTTAGAAGTTTCTTCATTATAATAGGGATTTGGCGTCACAACACCCATTCCCCCCGTATTTGGCCCCATGTCCTTGTCATACGCGGCTTTGTGGTCCTTCGCCCCCGGCATGGGCACCAAGGTTTTGCCGTCGCAAAAGGCCAAAACAGAACATTCCACGCCGTCCAAATACTCCTCGATAACAACGCTGTCGCCGGCCGCGCCAAATTTCTTGTTCTCAAAAATATCCAGCAGGGCCTTTTCAGCGGCCTCCATATTTTGGCAAATAATTACCCCCTTACCCGCCGCAAGGCCATCAACCTTGACCACAAGGGGAAATTTCGCGGCGGCACAATGGGCCATAGCACTGCGAAAGCTGTCAAAAGCGCCATATTCCGCCGTGGGAATGTTATATCGGCGCATAAAATCCTTGGAATACACCTTGCTGCCCTCAATTTCCGCCGCCGCCTTTGTCGGGCCGAAAATCAGCAGCCCCGCGGCCGTGAAATCATCCACAATGCCCGCCACCAGCGGCTCTTCCATGGGGCAAATTGTCATGTCGGCGCCCACATTTTTAGCGAAGGCGATTAGCTCGGCAGTATCAGTACTACCAATATCCACATTTTGGGCCACTTGCGCCGTCCCCGCGTTGCCCGGCGCGCAATAGACCCGCGTCACCCGCTTGCTTTTTGCCAATGCCCAACAAATGGCGTGTTCGCGCCCTCCGCCGCCAATTACCAAAATCCTCATAATTTATAGTCTCCCTTCAGCAAACATTGAAATTGCATGTGGCAAAATCTGCCATTCCGCCTCTTCCATCACACGCTTCTGTAAAATTTCCGGCGTATCGCCGGGCAAAACCGCCACCTCTTTTTGCAAAATAATCTCGCCCGTGTCGATGCCAACCTCCACAAAATGCACCGTGGCGCCCGTTGTGCCCGCACCAGAGGCCAGCACGGCCTTATGCACCGCAAGGCCATAATAGCCCTTGCCGCCAAAATTTGGCAAAAGGGCGGGGTGTATGTTGATGATGCGGTTATTAAATATGCTAATAAATTCCGGCCCCAAAATCATCAGGCAGCCGCACAGCACAACCAGCCGCACCTGATTGTCCAGCAAAAGCCGCAATAATGCGGCCTCCCGCGCCTCATCGCTCTCAAAATCCTTCCTGGGAAAGATGGCGGTGGCCAAGCCGCGTCTTTTCGCCCGCTCCAAGGCATAGGCGCGATGGTTCGTAGAGGCGACCAGGGCAATTTCCACATTTTTCAAGCTGCCGTCGTCTATGGCGTCAATGATGGCCTGCAAATTTGTGCCGCCGCCCGACACCAGCACCGCGATTTTATACATATTCAAAATCCTTTTCGGAATTTTTGGCAATTTCACCAATAATATATGCTTTTTCGCCAATATTTTGTAAATATTGCAGAGCCTTGTCACAATCCCGGGCGGCCACGGCAATCACCATACCCACGCCCATGTTGAAGATATTGTGCATCTCTGCCGGGTCCAATTTGCCGATATCTTTAAGATAATCAAAGATTGGCAAAACATCCCAGCTGCCTATTTTCACCTTGGCACAAAAGCCCGGGGGCAGCATACGCGGCACATTTTCCAAAAATCCGCCGCCCGTGATATTGCAAATGCCCTTGATTTCAACATTCTCCATCAATGAAAGGATGGTCTTGACGTAAATCTTCGTGGGTTCCAGCAATTCTTCGCCCAGGGTGCGCCCAAATTCCGCGATATGCCTGCCCACATTGCCGGCGTCAGGCGCAAGCAGCTTGCGCACCAGAGAATATCCATTAGAATGAAGGCCGGAGGAGGCAATGCCAATCAAAACATCACCTTGCACAATTTTTGCGCCGTCAATGATGTCTTTTTTGTCTATTATGCCAACAGCCGTCCCCGCCAGGTCATATTCATCCTCGGGATAAAACCCCGGCATTTCAGCCGTTTCGCCGCCAATCAGCGCACAGCCCGCCATTTGGCATCCAAGGGCCACCCCTTCAACAATTTTGCCTACCTTCTCCGGCACAACCTTGCCGCAGGCGATATAATCGAGAAAATACAGCGGCTCGGCTCCTGTGCAGATAATATCATTCACAGAATATGCAACACAATCTATGCCAACAGTATCATGCTTGTCCATAACAAAGGCAATTTTCAGCTTTGTTCCCACGCCGTCCGTGCCGCTGGCCAACACAGGCTCTTGCATATGTTTGAAGCCGGCCAGCGAAAACAGCCCCGCAAAGCCGCCGATACCCGCAAGCACGCCGTCGCGGCGCGTTTTGGCCACATGATGCTTGATAATGTCAACAGATTCATATCCGGCGGCAATATCAACGCCCGAAAGTTTGTAATTATCCATAAAAGCCCTCCGAAAATCTCGTGTATAAATTCAAGTTTAGCACCCGACATAAATATTGTCAACAGAATTTTCCACT
>JAITMW010000118.1 GCA_031277155.1 Clostridiales bacterium
TTCTTTTGGCATCGGACGCTTCAAACTATATCACAGGCGAAGAATTTCGCGTAGACGGCGGCTGTATCGCGGGTGGTCAACCGTGGCTGTATGATACAAAGTTTTAGGGTTTTTCTGTAGCAAATATCAAGTAATCCGGAGGCCAACAACATGCAAACCACCCACAGCCACGCCCAAACAATGATAAAAAACATCATTATTCTTTTGGTTTAGGACATGACCGGATTATTGGCAAAATAATTAGGGTACATTTTAGTGCCGTGTATCGCTTCATCAGAAAGTGGGCCGAAGAAAACTACGAGAAACCCGAACCTTCAGATGATATGATTATAATGCTTGAACTTGATGAAATGTGGCACTATCTTCATTCAAAAAACAAGATGCCGGATATGGAAGGCTTATTGTCGCAAATACCAGTTAACATGTAGCGGCAAGAAGGCCGCCGCCGCTTGCGGCGCATTTGCGAAGCAAGAGTTTCTCATTCAGTCGAAAGCTGAAACTGCTACACTTGATACACTCCTACACTCCCGAACGCTCCTACACTAAATACACTCCTGCACAGCCCGAAAAGCCAGCAAATATGGGCTTAGTGTAGGAGTGTAGGTGGTGTAGCAGTTTTTTGTTGTTTTCACTTTTCTACGTTAAATGTTACATAGCTGTTAGAGCGGGGTTATGCTTATACTGTACACAGTGTGCCACGTACTTCACTATGTATATCCCAAATATCATCGCCAAAGTTACTCACTGCACATATGAAGACTCCATCACAATAAGAAGTCATGAAGCTAACGCCTGGGTCTGAGCCTTGAAAAAATGGAATGTTATTATCATCGCCACCTAACCAAAACCCATATCCGTAGGCCTCTTTCTCTTCGGTATTCTCCGCATGTAGTGATGTCATTTCTTTAACGGTGTTTTTGCTAACAACCACACCTTCAAATAAACGAGTCCAAAACCGCTCCACATCTTCTACCGTTGTAAAACATCCGCCCGCACCGCTTCCTTTTGCTTCAATGCTGAAAATATTCGTGTAGTATTCGCCCCTTTCTTCATCGTGAATATAGGCGTTTGCGCAGTTTGGCGGCAAGCGGTCTAATTCGTAATAACCGGTATTTACCATGCCGCATGGCTCAAAAACTGAATTAAGAAGATATTCATCGAAAGGGACACCGGTAACGCTTTCAATTATAAGCCCCAAAACAACATAGCCGGTATTGTTATATTGGAATCTTTCACCGGGTGCATACATCATAGGCTTATCAATAAACAAAGGCATTAAATCGGTAGAACGCCGAAATTTGTAGCTAGGGTTCTCTGACCACAGTTCTGCATAATCGTCCATTACAGCCTCATCAAAATAATCGGGAATGCCCGATGTGTGGTTGAGGAGTTGCTTGACCGTTATGTCTTTAGCGATTTCTCGTAAGTCAAAGTCAAGCAAGTCGCCTATTTTGCTTTCTAAGGATAACATCCCGTCCTCTATCAGTTTCATAATTCCTACTGCCACAAAAGCCTTTCCGGCAGAAGCCGTACCAAACTTTGTATCTGTTTGATTGGGTCTTTTGTTTGATAAATCTGCATAACCGTAGGCTTTTTTGAAAATAGCTTCGCTATTTTTACTAACGGAAACAACGCCGTTAAAACCGTTTTCTATCAGATTCTCGATTTTTTTCATGCTTCTCCACTCCAAAAATATAAATTTACCTGCCCTTATGGGTAAGTCCCGCCAATGCGAAAAAATATTTCTTAACTGATTATACCATTGCAGGGCTGCCAAAACAACGAAAATATTTTCGATTCATATTCTTGATTCCCACCCACTCAAAAAAATCCTTTTACATACTTGACAAAGCAATTCTTATGGGCTCTACTTCATTGATTGCGAACTTTTAAAAAAGTTCTTGCATTAAAACATGCTTTTTCGACAGATTAAAATCCATCATAAACACCCCACTTTATAACATTTGCTGCCCAAGTATAACCGATGCCGGCGGCAAGCATGACAATATTTTCACATTCTCTTATTCTGCCTTGCTTCAACGCAAGTTGCAAGGACAAAATTTGGTCCAGCTGTCCCAGATGCCCATAATTTTCCAGATATATGCTTTGCTCCCCGGTCAGACCATTTTCAGCCAAAAAAGCCTCATGTGCCGAGCGTTTGAAATGCAAAATGGCCAGATAGTCAATCTTTTTTGGGATGCCGGATTTTTCAAAGGCCCTGTCGATGCACATCGCCCAATTTTTCATGGAAACTTCCTTCAGCCTGTCCTTCATGATGCCCGGCTCCATCACCTTCAGCACAAAATGCCGCGCGATATTTTCCGTTGTCACGGGATTTGCCGTCCCACCAACCTCCACGCCCGCCGCACGGGCAAGCAGACCATCCGAGATGATATGGCTGCCCAGCACAAGGTTTTTGCCCAGATTTTTTCGTAAAATCATGGCGCCGCCCCCCGCGGCAAGGTCATATACAAACGAAAGCTCTTTATCTTCATAATCAATAAGGTCGCTGTTGCGATAGCCCCCCGCAATCAGCACGGTGCGCACGTCCTCATCCGCCATCATGATGTCCTTGGCGATTTTTATCGCCGCGACACAGGTGCAGCACCTGTTTTGCACGTCAATGCCCCAGGCGTTTGCCGCGCCAATCTCTTTTATGATATAGTTTGCCGATGTGGTCAACGGATATTCTTTCCATTCCTCTGTGATGCACAGCACAATGTCAACCTCTGCGGCATCAATTCCGGCGTCTTCAAGGGCCCGCGCAGCGGCATAAACCCCCATCTGCTGCGCGCCGTCGCCGTCGCCGGGCATGGTTTTTTGCACAATGCCCAATTTTTGCACAATGGCCGCTTCTGACCAAACGCCCTTTGTCGCCTCCGAAATTTCCTTGGCTGTCATGACATTTTTTGGAAGATATACCCCAAGGCCCATGATTCCAACATGGTTTCGCATTTTGAATTCCTCCGTCAAGTTCACAATACTGTGCTTACGCAATTGATAAAACCAACCGGCAAAGACGTGAAAACATCGGGCTGCTCGTACATTGCGGCATGGCCGCAGCCCTCTATAATCACAAGTTTGGCACCCGGGATGCGCTCATAAATATATTTTTGCTGGGGCAGCGGCGTGAGATAATCCTCATTTCCGCCCACAATCAGCGTTTTGGCCACAATGTTCTCCAGCCCGTCACGCACATCATGGGTGGCCGCGCTGTCAATCAGCCTGTCCATGGCATCCAAAAAATCCTGATTGTTAAACACATGCTGCGTTAAAAAATCCTTGCGCGCGCTCATCCAATTCAAATTTTGATTGTAAAAATCCGTAGAATATATAATGGGAATTGTGGCGTGATAATATGCCTCCGGCGACACGCGCGCCAGCTGCCAGCTTTTGCCAATGTCCGCCAGCCAAGGCGACGTGTATGGCACACAATTAAACAGCACCATTTTGTCAACATGCCGCGGATATTTAAGCGCAAAATTCATCGCGACAGATGCCCCGTATGAAATGCCCACAAGGCTGGTGCTGTCGATTTTCAGCGCATCCAGCACGCATTTTACAACATCGGCCTGTATGGTGATATCATAGGCCTCTGCCATACGGCTGGACTGCCCCTGGTCCAGCAAATCCAGCAAAATCAGCGTATTTTGCGCGGACAGGGCGGGGATGAAGGGCTTCCAGCTGGGTGTTGACATCATTATGCCGTTTAGCACCACAATGGGCGCACCCTCGCCGTGACATTCCACATAAATTTGCTTGTCCTCAAAGGGAATTAGCATAACCACATCTCCTTTCGGAAAAAAGCCTGCGTAACCCCCTCAGGAATCACGCAGGCTGAAGGTTTTAAATTATGGTCTGTTCATAAGCGGCGGCACAATTTCGTTTGCAGGGATGGTGCGCACATATCTGGGCACCATATGGTCAACGCCGGGCACATATGTAAATTCGATTTCAAAAAGCGGCTGCATTGCCTGATGGTCCTCGGCGCGGAAATAGCGCATACCCGTCGGCGAATTAAATTCCATGCCGCGCATGGTTTCAATCAGCAGGCGAGAATCCGTGTCGCCGCCCGTCAGCTCCAGCGCGGTGATGATGGCGGAAGCTGCGGCAAAGCCGCCCGATGTGAAGATGTCGGTTGGTATGCCATGCTCTTCCCAGTGCCTCTCTATCATCCATTCGTTCATAGGCTCGTTTTGCGGCAAGTCGGGATAATACACACAAAAGCCAAAGCCGCCCATTTGGCCAAGCTCTAACATGCCTTGAAGCGCGGCAAGCTCAGGCGCGCCCGTGATGATTGTGATGCCGGCACCTTCCATATCCAGCTCCATCAGCTGCATCCAAGGATTGTTTGCTCCAGCCCAAATCACATAGAGATAATCCGGCGCAAGCTCTCTAAGACGTAGGATAAACGGGCTGAAATCGGTAGCGGCCGGCGGCGCAAATTCGGCTTGCACAAATTCAAAGCCATGGGCCTCAACAGCAGGGATAAACGGGTCCACCATGCTGAATCCAAAAGTAGAGTCCGGTGCCAGAGCGGCCACTGTTCTGCCGCCGCCGGGATGATGGTTTGCAAGCACAGCCGCCAAAGCCAAAGCGTCTTGACCGGAAGTTCTGCCTGTGCGGAAGACGAATTCGTTCCAGTTTGGATAGGTGATGATAAGGTCAGAGGCGGCGGGCTCTATAACAGCCACCGTTTCAAACTCCTCAAACAGCGCAAGGCTGGCCAAGGCATCGCCGGAGGCTGCAAAGCCCGTCACAATGTCAACATTGTGGTTTTCCAGCATTACTAGAGTTCTCTCGCGGGCCACCTCGGGCGTGGTCGTGGTGTCTTCCCAGATAACTTCAATGTCGCGGCCCGCAACCTGCATTGTGCCGTCCGTCATATATTCCAGACCAAGATAGAAACCGCGCTAGAATTGTTCTCCATAATCTTGCAGCGCGCCGCTAAGTGACGTAATCGCGCCAATTCTGATGGGGCCGTCGCCATAGCCGTCGCCGTTGCCGCAGGACGCAAGCAGCGACACAGCCAAAATCAGCATCATTGCCAATAAAATGCCTTTCGTAATTCTTTTCAATTTCTCCACTCTCCTTTTATTTTGTTAAATTTGGTCGGGTTTGACATCAATAAATTTCCGGATGCTTCTTTACATGAAATTTCAATTCGTCTCTAAAATCGGGATGCGCGATGGAAATCAGGCACTCGGCGCGTTCTTTCAGGCTTCTTCCGCGCAGATTGACAATGCCGTATTCTGTCACCACATAGTCCACATCATTGCGGCTTAGTGTCACCACCGAGCCATGCTTCAACATCGGCGCAATCTTTGATATCACCTCTTTTTCGCCGTTGCTGTTTCTAACCATAGCGGTTGAATACAAGCAAATAAATGAATGGCCGCCGACAGAGCGCTGTGCGCCGACTGCCGTGTCCGCCTGCCCGCCGCTGCCGGAAAATTGCATGGGGCCGATGGATTCTGACGCGCATTGACCAAACAAATCAATTTCCAGAGCGGTGTTGATAGACTGCATTTTGTAATTTTGTCCGATGACTGCCGGGTCGTTCACCCAATATCCATTTTTCAGCAGCACCGACGGGTTGTTATTGATGAAATTGTACAGCTTTTGGGTGCCCATGGCAAATGTGCCGACAATTTTGTGCTTATACAGCGTTTTTTTGCTGTTGTCAACCGCGCCACATTCAACCAAATCCACCATATTGTCAGTCAGCATTTCCGTATGTATGCCAAGATGCCTCTTGTCTTTCAGGCCCGCCGCCAGCGCGTTGGGTATGCCGCCAATGCCCAGCTGTATGGTAGAGCCATCTTCGATACGCTCCGCCACAAAGGCCGCAATTTTCGCGTCATTTTCGCAGGAAGGCACATGGGGCAGCTGCGCCGGGGCATGGTCTGTTTCCACCAGCGCGTCAATCTCGCTGATATGTATGGTCACATCACCGAAGGTGCGGGGCATCTGCGCGTTTACTTCCGCTATGACAAAAGCACCTTCGTCAATCAGCAGACGTTCGTATGTTGCGCTTAAAGACAGGCTTAAAAAGCCGTGTTCGTCCATGGGGCTGCATGACGCCATAAGAACAACGCGCCGCCCGTCCTGCCGCATGGCGTACAGCCTGCGCATACCCGCGCCGTGCAGATGCTGTGGCACAAAGGAGATATGTGCGCCGCCGGCCTTTGCGGCTTTGCGCTGCCCGCCACTGAAAAACCACGCGCTGTTGGTGATTGCATTTGCATTTGGATTGACAATAAAGTCATATTCATGCATGGGCAAGCAATTTGTGATGTCCACGCCCGTTACGCCGTTTTTGGCAATTGTATGCACCTGCTTCAGCAATTCGGCGGGCTCGGCGGCCCCCAAAGCCGTCATAACGGCATCGCCGCCGCATATCATCCCCAGTGCTTCCGGGATAGACATTCGCTTTGATTTATATAGTGTTTTAAAATCAGCCATAAAATCCTCCTTAATCAACGCGCCCCCATCGCAGTAACGTACAGCCAAAGGCATATCCCGTGCCGGCCCCCACCAGGGCAACAATGCTGCCGTCTTTCACCTTGCCTTCGCCTAGGCCGTAATTCAGAGCCAGCAGCGGGTCTACTTGGCCGCAGTGACCGTCGTCCCATAAAAATACCGTCTTTTCCTCGCCAATGCCAAGTTCTTTTAACAACGCGAAATGCGCCCTGTTTCCTATATGCACAACGCCGATGAAATCAATATCGTTTGGCTGTATACTGCTTTGTCCGCAAGCCATCCGCACGCATCCGGCAAAATTGGGCAGGGACGCCTCCGCCAACCGTTTTTTCATTCCGGCGGCATCAGGCAGGGTCAAAAGATTGAAGTGCCGCGTCTTTTCGGGGTCATTTGCCATCTCGATTACCATTTCCTGCGTCAAGGGGTGCAAACTGCCACCCGTCACACCTATAACATCGCTGTGAAACTGCGAATCTGTAATAATGCCGGTGCTCAACACTTGATTTTCCTTGTGACCGCCACGCAACAACATGGCAAAGGCACCCGGTCCCATGTTAAACATAAACGACTGATTGGGGTCTTTGTAATCCACAAGCTGCGCGTTGTTATTGCCGCCGCAAACCAGCACATTCTTCAGTTTTTTATCCGCCGTCATCATATCTTTGGCAATTTTTAGGGCAAGGGGCAATCCCGCACAACGGAAGGACAAATCCCAAGCATAGGCGTTTTTGGCACCTATAGCCTCCTGCACCATGATGCCTACGGTCCAGCAGATATATTCGGCATAGGTTTCGCCGGCATACAAAATCATGTCGATGTCCAGCGGGTCGTGCCCTGTTTTATCCAGCAGTGCCCGGCAGCACCTCACCGCCATCCTGCCCGGTTGGTCATTTACGCCGTCGCCGATATGTATTCGCCTGATACCCATTTTTTCTTGAAGCACATCAGCGGGCACATTTGTAAGCACGGACAGCTCTTCGGCTGTCATCGTCTTTTCGGGCGTATATGTCGTATAATCCACAATGCCTATCATGCCGACTCCTCTTGCCGCAGGCGTTTTTTATGCTCTCTCTTTTCTTTCCAGTCGTAATAAAAGCCCATGATGCCGCGTGGCATAAACATTACAACCACGATATACAGTCCGCCGAAAAACAGCAGCCAGCGCTCAAAGATAAAATGCATGCCGCGCAAATCCAGCAGCAAATTTTGGAAGAGAACGACCACGCCGCTGCCCAATATGGCACCAAACAGCGTACCGCTGCCGCCCAGAAGCGAATACAGCATGGCGTTGTATGTCATTTGCATACCCAGCAAATCTGTGTTTACAAAGCGGTTTAACAGGCCAAACATCACGCCCGCAAGCCCGCCGACGACACTGGCTACCAACAGCGCAATGGTGCGGGCGCGGTTGGTGTCATATCCAAGGAAAATCGCGCGCTGCTCGTTTTCGCGCACGGCTTGCCACACGCGGCCCGTGGGCGACTTTGTGAATTTATACAGCACAAAGGCCATTAAAATCATAAAGGCGAGGCTGGAATAAAACATAAATGTTCTGTCGTCAAATGGTGCGGGAACGCGGAAAGCCAAGCCGTCTTCGCCCTGAGTGACGGTGCGCCACACCGTCATCAGACTGCGCATAATCTCCGCAAAGGCCATGGTTATCATCGCTGTGGCCAGCAGACCGCTTTTGCCCGAAATTTTGCCGACAATAAGCGCCCATATAGCAGAGTATATCGACGTACCCACAACCGCCATCAATAGCACGGGTAGGCTGACGCCAAATTGCGTGAACAAAATGCCCACAAAGTACGCGCCGCCGCCGATAAACAGCGCAAAGCCCAGATGTATAACACCTATATAGCCGCGCAGGATGTCATATGCCATGGCATATACCGCAAAAATCATAATGCGGGAAACCATCGTCACTGTGGCTGTGCCCGTCACGTGAGGGATGATTATCATGACCACGAACAGCAGTAAAAGCCCGATTTTTTCAATTTTTTCAATTGTCGAAAGGCCCGAAATATATTTTTTCATTATTTTTTCACCGCCCATCTAAACAAACCTTGCGGCCTAAATATGAGTATCAGTGCCATCAGCGCAACGGGGGCCACCAGCGAAATATCCGGCAGCGTCCAGCCAATCAGTGCCACCATCACGGCCATAAACAGGCTGCCCAGCGCAGAGCCCATAAAGCTGCCCATGCCGCCGACAACGACGACTATAAACGCCATCAACTGGAACATATTGCCCGAATCGGGATTGATAGAGCCGGAAAGCGGCGCGAACAGCGCGCCGCCAAAGCCCGCCAGCGCACCGCCCACGGCAAAAACCAGCGTAAAATAGCGATTGATGTTGATGCCCAAAGCACCCACCATCTCGCTGTTTTGCACGCCGGCGCGTATTGTCATGCCCACTCTCGTTTTGGTCAGCAGCAAATGCCCCCCAATGGCGATTACGACGCCGACAATTATGAGAAACAGCCTATAATGCGAAATAATCACATTGCCCATGTCGCCCAGGGCAAATTGTGACACGCCGTCCAAAAACGCAGGGCGCGACACCACAAGGGCCGTCGGCCCCCAAAACACGCGCACCAATTCCGTAAAAACAACTTGCAGGCCCAGCGTAATCATAATTTGCGCGCCGATGTTGCCATACACCCGGGCGATAAAGACTTTTTCAAACAAGATGCCCAGGATGAAACCCGCGGCGGCGGCGGCCACAATCGCAAGAAAGAAATTCCCCGTGAAGATGAAGACCATGCGAAATACATATGCGCCCCATAAAAACAGCGTGCCATGGGCAAAATTTACGACGCCCATCAGGCCCAAAATGACGGACAAGCTGGCGGCCATCAGGAAATACAGGGCGCCTTCGGATATGCCATTAAACAAAAGCGTTAAAATATTTGCCAAAATGCTCCCCCCTTTAGCTATAGGCCCAGATGCCGCTGCTGCAGCTCTTTGTCGTTTTCCAAATCCTTCATCAGGCCGGCATACACTGTTCGGCCCTCGTCAATCATATAATATCTGTCGGTTACGATGGTGGCCATGTGGAAATTCTGCTCCACCAGCAATATGGTGGATTGCTTTGAAATCTCCTTCAACGCCAGTGCCATTTTTTCAATGACGACGGGTGCCAGGCCTTTGCTTGGCTCGTCAATCAATATCAGCTTTGGGCTGTTGACCAGACTGCGCCCCACGCTAAGCATCTGCCTTTGCCCGCCGGAAAGCGTGTGGGCGTGCCTTTTGTAAGCCAGCTTTAAATCCGGAAACAAATCCA
>JAITMW010000010.1 GCA_031277155.1 Clostridiales bacterium
TTTCATATACCCCATGCCGCCTCGCTTAAGGACAAGCGGCAGGTTTGCCGCAGCCTTGTGGACAGGGCGCGGCGGCGTTTTAATGCCGCCGTTGCGGAGGTTGGCGCGCAGGATGTTCACCATGTGATGGTTATTGGGGTGGCTGTGGTTTCCGGCGAGGCAGGCCATGCGCGCAGGCTGCTGGATGAGGTGATACGCTTTATGGAGGTCGATGCGGAGGCGGAGCTTGTGGATGTGGAAATGTGGACTTAGATTTAACAATAAAATAACATCATGGCCATAATTTGTTAACTTTTCTCATTTACAATCGTAAATATGAGAGGAGATGATATTTATGAAAAAGGTCATGAGAAATATTTGCATTTTTGCCGTGTTTTCTGCTATAATGGTTTCAAGTTTTGTGCTGGGTATGCGGCTTGGCGCGCCGGGGGACGGATTTGTTTCGCAAAATGAAATGGAACATATTGTGGGCACCCTTATGGCGGAGATTGACAGGCAAAATGAGGAGGCGGTCAGGGCAATTGCCGCAAGCGGGGCGAGATATAACAATGCCGCGGATATGTTTGCGTCTATTGATGATTCTGTGGTAAGCATCAATGTTGTGCAGCAGCAAATGACCACGGGCAGGACGCGGGACAGGCACAGCGCGGGCAGCGGCGTGATTTTTCATGAAACTGCGGAGCGGATATATATTGCCACAAATTACCATGTCATCCAGGGCGCGGATGTGGTGACAATATCTTTGGACGACATACGCATGGCATCGGCAAGCTTTGTGGGCGGCGACCAACGAAGTGATTTGGCCGTTATATCCGTTTTGCGCAGCAGCCTTGCCGAGGCGGGCATTGATAATTATCAAGTGGCGACCTTCGGCGATTCTGATGCCATGGAAATTGGAAATTTTGTGTTGGCTGTGGGCAATGCGTATGGCGAGGGGAAGTCCGCCACATTGGGCATTGTGTCGGCCCTGGACAACACAATTACGCTGGATGTGGGCATTGTGCTTAATGTGATGCAAACCGACGCGGCCATTAACCCCGGAAACAGCGGCGGGCCGCTGGTCAACACAGCCGGCGAGGTAATAGGTATAAACACCGCCAGGTTTTTCTCTGCACATTCCGAGGGCATGGGATATGCCATACCATCCAACGAGGCCGCGGTGATTTTGCAGCAAATTTTAGAAGGCGGAAATATTGTGCGCCCCGTGCTGGGTGTAATCTTTGAAACGATAACGCCGCAGCTGCGGGACTTGCATAATTTGCCGACGACGGGCGTATTTATCAATCAGGTTGTGCGCGGCTATGCGGCGGGAAACATGGGCCTTTTGCCCGGCGATATTATTACGCATTATGACGGCATAAGGGTGACGGACAGCGACCATGCCCGCGAGCTTATAGCCCGCACGGCTGTGGGTGGTGAAATTGTGGTTGCGGTGTGGCGCGACGGGCAGGAGATAAGCCTGCGCGGCGTTATGACATCATATCTTACGAGTACAACTAAATTTTGATTAGCTTGGGGAGCGGGCGAGCGCAGCTCGCCCCTACAAAACCCGGTTCAAGTTTTAAGAGATAGAATTGATGGCGAATTGCCGTAGGGGCGAGCTGTGCTCGCCCATCTGTAAAGCACGCACTTGCTTGGTGAAAACGGCTTTGCAACGGGCGACCACAGGTCGCCCCTACAGAGCAAGTGTTATCTCAACAGCCTTGTAGGGGCGAGCTATGCTCGCCCGCCGTATAAGGCGAAAATGTACAGGAGGACGCATATGGACGAATATGGAAAAAAGCCGGATGAGATGGACGAGGCAGAAAATATTTTTAACGCCGATTTTGAGGCATATATTGAGCCGGAACCCGCGGCTGCTTCGCTTGAAGAGACTGTGCCGCGGTCCGTAAGCTATCGCAAATCCGGCCCCGCACAGCCTGTGGCGACTCAGGTTGTCGGCGGCCACCATAGCCCTGCGGCAACGGGCATAAGCGCCTATTACCCCGATGTCTCGCTTTACGAAGAGGCAAAAGAAGAGACAGAGACGCGCCGCAAAGAAAATCGCAGCTTCTATCGCTTTATAGCCTCGGTGTTGATATTATCCATGGTTGGCGCGCCTTTTTTGGGGCTGGGTTTTGGTCTTGGCGTGCGCTTTTTTGACAGCTATCTTCTGCCCATATTGCTTGACGACACAGCCGAGCGCGAAAATTTCTCATTTGACAATGTGACGGCCCCTGTTGTCACCGCGCAAACGCCCGGTGCCCGGCCAAATTATGTAGAGCTTGTGCAACTTGTGGAGCCCAGCGTGGTGGTAATTTCCGCCAGCATGCCGGGCGGCTCTCGAAACAATTTCTTTAATTTTGGCGGGCCAAATTTGGCGGGCAGCGGCATCATAATGTACGAAACTTCCACGCGATATTATATAGCCACCAATGCCCATGTCATCGCCGGGGCGGATATGGTGGAGGTGTCCATTGCGGGCAGCCCGAAAATTCCCGCCATGCCCGTTGGACGTGACGATGACGCGGACCTTGCCGTAATTGCCGTAAACCGCGCCGACGCACTGCTTCAAGGCGTACACAGCGTGCGCGTTGCGCGCTTTGGAGATTCATCTTTGATGCAGGTGGGCGAAGCTGTGGTGGCCATAGGCAATTCTATGGGAGAGGGCAACACCGTAACAAACGGCATCATAAGCGCGATAGACCGGGAAATCTTTGTATCCGACAGGCATCTGCCCGAGGTTTTGCAAACCAACGCTGCCATAAATCAGGGCAACAGCGGCGGCCCGCTGGTGAACCTCTATGGCGAGGTGATTGGCATAAATACCGCCAAATTCTCCGAAAGGCTGGCAGAGGGCATGGGATATGCCATCCCATCCAATGTGGCCATGCCCATATTGGAGGGCATTATGCGGCAAAACGACATGGCCGCCGACCAAAGGCCCATGATTGGCATCGGCTTTATCGAGCTTACGGAAAATACCGCATATTCCCTGCGGCGAACCCACTCAATCCTTGGCATTGACGAAAGCGACATCATCGTGCCCGACCAAGGCCTGCTGATAACCCGCGTTTTTCCAAACAGCCCGGCATATCGCGCGGGCCTGCAGCTTCACGACATCATTAAAGCCGTAAACGGCATCACCATGACCGAAGAACGCCAAATTATTGACATATTCTCGGCCCTGCAAGTAGGCGACATCGTCACCTTGGACATTGTGCGCCAAGGCGTGGAAAACATCACCGTTGAAATTGTGCTGGGCCCGCATATATCGTCATTTTAATCAAAAATACTGCGCCAAGCCTCCGCCAGCCTAAAGCGCGGACGCACCGCCGTCGCCCCGGACGACGGGGCTTCAACAACCTCGGCTTGGGTAACCTCCATAAGGCACATGGCGGGAAACATCACGCACCACCAATTGCTGCCCGCCCCCGCCCCAATGGTAATTTGCAGGGCCTCATACCGCCCCTGGGGAAAGATGATGCCCGCATAGGACATGGCGGGAAAAGCCTGATTTTCCGCCAGCCGCGCCGTGACGCCATGTTCCGTGCCGCCGTAACTTTGCACAATTCTCCTTGCGGCGGCCTCTATATACGGCAAATTTTCCGCCACAATTTCCCGCGCCTCATCCAGGCTGGCGGCGCGATTACCCACATCATACATATACGCCCATATGCCGTCGCGCACAGCCAGCTTCAGCGCCTGCTCCCGCGGCGTATCGTCATGGGCCAAAATATGCAGGCGCAGCACCTGGTTTATATGCCGCGCCTCGCCGTCCTGGCTGCCCGCAATGGCCGTGGCGTGCAAAAACAGCCATGCCACGCCAATGATGACGGACAAAAGCATCATAATCCTATGCTCATAAAGCCAATTTTTTATCATATCCATCGTAACATCCCCTTTATATTATTTCATGGGGATTATTGCCGTTAAATGTCATGATTATACGCCCCACGACACAGGTATAAAAATACTTGCATAATTATCATAACTTTGATATAATAATAAAACAGCAACCGCAAAGCGGTTGGCCAAGTTTTGGATTATTTTTAGAAAATAACCGCTGCCTTAGCCAGGGCGGTTATTTTCCTTTTTTGGAAAACTTGTCAATCATGAGTATCATCAATGTTATACACCATAAAATCCTAAAAATCAACAAAAATCCTAAAGCCGGCATTTCATTTCACCGGCCCCGTATTGCGAATTATCACATCCGCATCCACCGCAAAGGCCATATTTTCAAAGGCCGCCTGCCAGTCGCCATGGGCTTCGTCCAGGCATCTTTCATGCAGCCGCCGGTTCTTTTTGCGCAGCCGCTCTTTTAGGCCAAAGCCGTCCACGCCCAAATCCTGCTGGAAAATGCGCAGTATGTCGTAAATTTCATCGTGGATTTTGTCCGCAAAGCGATTTTGCAGCTGACGCATTGTTTCGGTGTCGTAGAGATAGTCTTCCATAAAGCGCGCGCCCTCTATGGCCCCTTCTGCGCGCAGCTTTACCCGGCAATGGGCCCGCCCGCCCGGGCCATTGCTGTCAAAATCAAGGGTGGCCTTGCTTTTATGCACCAAAAATGTGATATGGCCGCCGCCCGCGTCCACAGCAACCTGAGAGCCCGCGGCATCCGCCATAATCCACAAAAAGCCTGCCATATCCTCATTGGGGACATAGTCCGCCAGGGTAAAATCCCTTAGAACCGCCACGCCGGAGATTATTATTTCAGGCTGGCTTTCGTCTTCGCCTTTATCGTCCTCTTCCTCAAGGGTGATTTTTGGTATCACCGCGCTGCCAGTGCTGCGCAGGCTTTCGGTCAGCCCTTCCAAATCCAGCTTTACCACAGCCGCCGCCGCGTTGGCGTTGTTGCTGTTGTAAAATCCGGAAAGATATACGCCCAAAAGGTTTTGCTCGCGTGGTTTGGCCTCCAGGACATCTTTTGCGGCTTTGTCGGTGGCCATCACAATGCACTTAATATTGATTTCGTTTTTGCGCGAAAGGGTGTCTATCACTTCCCGCAACAGGGCCTCGTCGGACAATATGCTTTCGCCCAGCACAATGGCCTTGGTGTGGCCATAATACACCTTGTCGCTTATTTGGGCGTCAACCTGGCCCATGGCCCGGGCCGCGCTTTCGCCGCAAGCCACGCGCAGGACGGCCACATCCGCGTCGCCTCCTTCGCCTTCCATGGCGGCCACATCTGCGATGGACATGGAGACCTCGAAGCGCTCGCCCTCCTCTTGGGAGGCGTCAATGCCGATGGCCACGACAAATGCCCGCCCTTCCAATTCTGTCCTGTCCCAATTAAACGACAGCAACGCGAAAAGCAGCGCGCCTGCTATGACGAATTTTATTGTAAAGCTATAGCCGCGCATTTTTTAATTTCATCCCCCTTATTTTTGCGATTATGAATATAATCAGAGGTATGCCCGCCATTGTGGCCAGGCCTATTGTAGAATTCGAGAATGTGTGCAAATCATATACTGTTACTAAGTTTTTCGGCAGATATGCCAAGATGGCGATGATGGGCACCAGCGCCAGGATATAGCCCGAATGTTGCCCGCGCCCCATCACATCTTTCAATAAAAGGGACGAGAAAAACAGCGCGGCATTGATAATGGCATAGGCCGAAATTATCCAAAATGTCATGATTAGGGCGCCCTGACGGTCTGTAATAGAGCCGGGCAGGCTTATTGTGTCCATCATTTTCAGCACGGGCCACATTTGATGTGTGATACCTTCGGGACCAAAGCGGGAGATGGTGACGGCGGTGACAATGGCCATGAAGATGCCGATTGTGACGGTCACTTGTGCCGAGGACTTTGTGAGATGCTTTGGGCGCGAGAGATAGGGAGACAGCAGCAAAAGTACCTCTATGCCCGAAAAGGCGAAGAATGCGGAAAAGCTGCCGGCCAGGATGTTTTCGATGGGGCTGACCATGACGGGGGCTAAATTTGTGATGTCGATATCCCGGCCGGATATGCCAAACACGAAGATGAGGGGCAAAAGCACCACTAAAATCAGCACTTCGGCCATGCGGGCGCGGGTCTCTATGCCTTTGGCCGCACCATAGGCCGCCAGCATCAGCATGGAGACGAAGATGACGGCAAAAGGCGTGGCCGGCAGCATGGTTTGGCGGGTTATCTCCGCGAAGATGCGCAGATTGAAGGCCGCAAGCAGCACCAGCCGCGAGCAGAATATCAGCGAAACGGCGACGCCTAGGGGTTTGCTGAGGACGCTGCAAGCAAAGTTGTGAAAAGAGAGCCCCCGCGCCAGCTTGGTGAGGTGGCTTATAATCATAACCACGGGTATTATCATCGCCGTGGCCGCAAGCACGCTGACCCAACCGTCCTGTGCGGCGCTTTCGGCCACGCGGCGCGGAAGGGCCGTGACGCCGAAGCCGAAAATCTCGAGAAACAGCAGGGCTTGCAGCTGCCGCAGGGATATTTTATTGTTAAGGGCAAAGCCGTCGCGGAATTCTGTATTTGTCATGGGCCACTCTCCGAAGAATTGTCTTGACTTGGAATATGTGCTTGTGTTACAATTGGTTAGGGAGGTGCAATATATGGAACATGAAATGTTGACGCAGATTTTAACCATGCTTAATGGCATCAACGCCAGACTGGACAGCTCTGAAGCCAAAGTCGAGGCCAGATTGGACAGCTTTGAGGCCAAAATCGAAGCCAGACTGGACAGTTTTGAGGCCAGACTGGACAGCTTTGAAGCCAAAATCGAAGCCAGACTGGACGGCTTTGAGGCCAAAATCGAAGCCAGACTGGACGGCTTTGAGGCCAAAATCGAAGCCAGGCTGGACAAAATCGAAGCCCAACAAGCCGAAGATTCCAGGCGCATACAGGTTATCTTTGAACATTCCATCAATATAACGGAACGCGTAACCGGCCATGACCTTACATTTGACGCGCTTCAATCTGCCCTGGAGACCAGAGAAAAGGCAGGCGCGGCGTTTTAAGCAT
Source organism: Clostridiales bacterium (assembly GCA_031277155.1). Lineage (GTDB taxonomy): Bacteria > Bacillota > Clostridia > Lachnospirales > WRAX01 > WRBK01. The sequence goes on from JAITMW010000010.1 coordinate 6,945, forward strand.
TTCTCATTCCTTTTTCCTTGGATTTCCCAGCTTTTCGGTATTTAGGCGGATTTTTTGCTCAGGATTGGCATAAATCGGTCTTTTTTTCATGAAAATTATTGGCAGGCGAAAGACACTGTCCTTAAAATCCGTAAATCCGTTGATGTCCCCGGCGGCAAACGGGAAAAGATATGGCAGGCCGAAGGATTTCAGCGATGCCAGATGGATAAGCAGCAAAATCAGCGCAATCCAAAAGCCCAAGAGACCCAGCGCCGCCGACAGCGCAATTATCAAAAATTTTGACAGGCGAAAGGCCGCAACCAGTGAATAGCTTGGGATGGCGAAGCTGGCTATGCCCGTCAGCGCCACAATGATGACGACGATGGGGCTGACAATGCCTGCCGAAACCGCCGCTTCACCCACGATGAGGCCGCCGATGATGCCGATGGAGCTGCCCACCGGGCGCGGCAGGCGTATGCCCGCCTCGCGAAGCAGCTCGAAGGCAAATTCCATGATAAGAACCTCCATCACGGCGGGAAATGGGATGGATTCCCGCGCCGCCGCCATTTTGAATGTCAGCATCATGGGCAGCATATTTGGGTGAAAGGTGGTGACGGCGATGTACAGCCCCGGCAAAGCCAGCGCGAAAAATGCCGACGCAAAGCGCAGCACACGCGCCAGGGACATAATTTCCCAGCGCTGGTTATAATCGTCGGCGGACTGAAAAAATGAATCTATCACAGCCGGAATCAAAATAACAACAGGCGAGCCATCCACAATAATAACAATGCGCCCCTCCAAAATTGCGCTGGCGGCCTTGTCCGGCCTTTCCGTAATTTGCGTCTGCGGAAAGGGGGATTGATAGTCCTCTTCTATAAATTCTTCCAGCGCGCCGCAGGTTAAAATGCCGTCAATATCAATATTTTCAATGCGCGCCAGCGCCCTTTCCAACACCTCTTTACGCACCACATCATCCAGATAGCACAGGGCAATGTCCGTCATCGTCCTGCGCCCCACCTGCATTTGCTTCACTTTCATCCTGGGGTCCTTGACGCGCCGCCGCAAAAGTGCTGTGCTAAAGCGCATAACCTCGGAAAATGCCTCGTTGGACCCCTGCACAACCACCTCTGTATTTGTCTCCGGCACGCCCCGATTGGGAAAACCCCTGGTGGCCACCAATATGGCCGTCGCCGTGCCGTCCACCAATATGGCCGTATCCCCCGACATTACGGCACTTATAATTTTGTCCGGGTCGGTTTCTTCCCGCAAATCCGCCGTCATCATGCCGCCCTCTTTTAGAGTGGTCAGCAGGTCAATTGGCGCGTGAAAAAAATCCTCGGGGGGCTTTAGCGCGCTGGCCATAAGGCGCGGCAAAATTGACAGCTCTAAAACACTTCTGTCAACCATGCCGTCAATATACATCACATATACATACCTGGACAAATTTGAAACAACGGGTATTTTGCGCTTTACCCAATCGCCACATTCGACGAAAAGCTCCTCGAAATATTGGATATTTTTCTCTAATTCGCTATATAATTGCAAATTTATCACCGAGTATAGTTTTATCAGCCGCCGTATTTTTATGCACAAAAGATGATATGGAATTTTAGCGCGGGTGTGTGGTATAATGATTGTAAATGGCATAACGGGCGGAGGAAAAGAAAATGGGCATATTGAAAAATCTGTTTAAGCCGCCGGACCCATACCGCCGCAATCCCGAGGGCGGGACGCTTTCGCGGGCCGAAATACAGGCCATCTCTGTCGGGGCCATCCTGACGGAGAGCAACTGCGAATTTATTGACAGCTTGCAGCCGGCAACACCAAAGGAAATAAAGCAGAGGAAGCAGCATCAGCTTTTAGAGCAGTGGTGGGACATTGCTTCTGCACAGGAGGCGATTGACGGGCTGGAATCGCTAAAAAACAGGGGGCATCGGCGGGTGTTTCAAGCTGTTTTGGCCAATATTCCGCAGGCACTGGAGCTGGAGCCGACATTTGACGATTTCCATCGGGCCTTTGAGGGGGCGGGGCTGCCCATTGCCGGCGAGGAGATTTCAAGGGAATATCCGCGCGAAACCGAGCTTACAAAAAGGCATATTGACGTGCTTTGCGCCGCATATAATTCAGAGCTGGAAGAAGAGGCGGAGGCAATAATCGACAAGCACGCGGCGCTGTTTGGCAATGACGAGACATTGGACATCTGTATGCATATTTTTGAGGCAATGCTGGATAGATATGAGCAATACGCAGAATTTGCCTATAATTTAAGGCAGGCCTTTGAAAAATTGCAAGGGCGGGGCTTTGTGGACAATGCGGCCGGCCTTGCAAGCATAAACCCGGCCGCCTGGGACATGGGGCGCATGGTAAATGTAGCCAGGTGGTGCTATGCCTGCGGATATATCACGAAAGCCGCGGCGTGGGAATACATACTTTTTGCCGGGGATGAAAGCGCGCGCCAATATGCGGATTGGACTGGCTTCGGCAAAGGATATATAATGGGCCGGGCCATATGGGGCGGCGACAGCGCCCTTGATGATATGATGGACATTGTTGATGGTCTGCACAAGGACGAAGAAAGCCCTTGGAGGCGCGCGCCTTTGCGTTAAACCCAAAGCATGGCCTATACCCGGGCGGCTTTCAAGTTTTGGCATGGTTTTGCCGAAACCAATGGGCCATCCCTACGAGAAGCTGTGCCATGTAGGGGCGAGCTTTGCTCGCCCGCGTGCAAAGCGCATGTGCAGTTCAAAATATGCGGGCGGCCCTAAAGTTTCGGCATGGTTTTTGCTGAAGTCGGTGGGCGTCCCCACGAAGAGCGGCCATGTAGGGGCGAGCTTTGCTCGCCCGCAGCCTACGGCTATTTTGGCGTTCATACGCAATTCACAATAAATTGTTACACTGTCAAGGATGAAAAGCATCATCAGAAGGGAAGAAATCCATGAAAAAGAAATCCAAAGCAGGTCTTATTTTGTTATTGCTGGTGATTGCCCTCGGCGTGGGCGGCTTTGCCGTTTTTTCCGCGCTGGCGACGCAAGAGCCGCCCGCCATGTCCCACACGGTTTTGCAATTGGGAGATTTAACAGAAAGCATCAACATACGCGGCGCGGTGGAAAGCACAAACCGCCGCAATGTATATTCCACCCTCAATTTCCTGGTGGAAGAGATTTTTGTCGAAGTGGGCGACTTTGTGCAGGCCGGCGATATTTTGGCCGTGCTGGATACCGCGGATTTAGAGCTTAATATACGCCAACAGCGCGCCGAAATGAACGCCATGGACGAAAGCAATCGGCTTAATTTGCGGCAAAGCCGCCGCGTGTATGAAGATGCCCGCACAAACCTGGATACGGGGCAAAATCCCCAGGTTCTCAATGCCGAGACAGCATACAGCAATGCCGCCACAAATATGGACATTGCCCTGCGCAATTATGAAAACGCGCGGGATGATTATGAAAACCCCATAAACGCGCAGCTGCTTCAGGCCCAATCCACATTGACGCTGGCGTCCATAGAGCTTGATAATTTGCAGCGCACCCACGAAAACAACATCATATTGCTTGCGGCCGGCGGCATATCGCGCAATGCCTTTGACAACAGCGAAACCGCACTGACCACGGCGCAAAGCCGCTTTGCGGACGCCGCCGCCGCCCTGGAAAATGCCGAAACGGCCACACGCCGCGCCCTGGACAATGCCCGCGACCAGCTGACCACAGCCCGGGTGGCATATGACAATGCGTATGTGGCGCTGGCCTCTGCGCACACGGGCGCCGGGCAGGAAATTGACAGGCTGTTTTCCAATGTGGAATCCTCGCAAATTGCCATAAACAACGAGGCCCGCCTGATTGCCATTGAAAGGCTCCAGCGGCAGCTGGACGACAGCATAATTACGGCACCCATTTCGGGCACCGTCACTGTCAACTTTGCCACCGTTGGCTCTGTGGCCGGCGGCCTTATGTTCGTCATTGAAGACACGGATAACTTAAAAATCACCACGCGCATACGCGAATATGACGCAACCCAGGTGCAAGTGGGCATGGCTGTAGAGATACGCACGGATTCCACAGGGGCCGCCGTTTTTGACGGTCAGGTTTCATCCATGGACCCCACCGCCCTGCGCAACGCGTTGGGAGATATTGCCAATTTGGGCGATGTGGAATTTGGCGCGGAAATTGCCGTGCTTTCCACGGACACACCCCTGCTTATCGGCATGAACACGCGCCTTACCGTCGTTTTGGACCAAAGGCATGACATCTTCTTCGTGCCTTTTGACGCCATATTTTTTGACATGGCAGAAAATGCCTATGTTTTCGTGGTTGATGCCCATGAGGGGCGCGGCACGGCCCGCAGTATGCCCGTAGAAATTGGCCTGGAGACCGACTTTTTCGTTGAAATTATCAGCCCCGAGCTTTCCCCCGGCATGAAAGTGCTTAACAATGCCGCGGCCGTAACAGAGGGCATGGAAGTGACGGTGAATTAATGGCGGCCAAGCATAAGCAAATGGTTATTGAAATGCGCGATATTGTGAAGAATTTCTTTATCGGATTGCCAAACGAATTGCATATACTAAAAAACATTGATATCACAGTGGAAGAGGGCGAATTTGTCTCCATTGTGGGACAGTCCGGCAGCGGAAAGTCCACATTGATGAATCTTATCGGCGCCTTAGACCGCCCCACATCGGGATTTTATGCCCTGGACGGGCACAATATCGCCGAAATGAATGACAACGGCCTTTCGGACATTCGCAATCAAAAAATCGGCTTTGTTTTTCAGACCTTCAACCTCATACCGCGCTCTACAGCCCTGCGCAATGTAGAGCTGCCCATGCTTTACAGCGGCATTTCCTCCGGCAAGCGCACGAAAAAGGCCAAAGAGCTGCTGGAAATTATGGAAATGGGAGACCGCATGGACCATCTGCCCAACGAGCTTTCCGGCGGGCAAAAGCAGCGCGTGGCCATTGCCCGCGCCATGGCCAACGACCCCGCCATCATCCTGGCGGACGAGCCGACAGGCTCGCTGGATTCGGCGACGGGACGCATGGTGATGGACATCTTCCACAAGCTGCATACCGAACAGGGCAAAACTATAATACTTATCACCCACAACGCCGTGCTGGCAAAGGAAACACAGCGTATGCTTACAATCCATGACGGCAGGATTGTGGGCGAAACCGTTATGGAGAAAAGTCAATGAGAATAAAAAACAATCCCAATATTTTTTATTTGGCTTGTGGCCTGTTGGTTGACGGCGACAGGCGGTATGACCAAAACGACGCCGAAATTGCGGCCCTGGCGGGCAAAATATGTGACGACGCAAGCCGGGATGCCTTGGATGCCGATATTTTGCAATGGTTTAATTTGGCAAAGGCGGGGCAGGTAGAGACCAATCCATATTGGCCCCGGGGCCACGCCATGATGATGGCGGTTCTTTTCGCGGATGGCGCGGATTTTGACATCGACCGCTTCATGGAATTTTTAAAAGGCATAAATATACTGGACCCGGTTGGTCAGGATGAATTTCGCGAATGGATTGGCCACCTGCCGGAGATTTTGGCCTACAGCGAGGGCATTTTCCGCGGCTTTTGGAAAGAATATTGCGAAATTATGTTTGCGCGCCGGGCGGGCTGGGCCCCTGAAATTGAGGCTTCGCGCCTGCCGCTGAAGGAATTTTTTGGGTGCGGCAATATGCCCAATTTGGTGCTGGCCCCAAATTTGTTTGCAGACCCCTGGCACGCGGATTTTGTCCATAACCCTGAGGGCACCGTGGTTTTAATCGCGGCAAAGCCCGATGTGGAAAGTATGCTGCACGAAACCCTGCGCGCCAAAATTGCGGAACACAGCGAAAAAATTGCGGTCTTTTATAAGGAGCATGGCGAGGAATATGTCACCGAGGAGTGTTTTGTGCGGGCCTTGTCAACCATTTTGGCGGGCGGCAAAAAAGGGCGCGTGCAAAGCCATGTAAACTGCGGTTTTGTGGGGGTGCCCACCATTGTGGACTTTTTTGAAAAGCACCGCCCCAATGCCGATAATCTCGGAGACTTTATAGATTCAGTACTGAAAGGAAATATGGCATGAAAAAAATCATCAATGCCCAAAATTTCAGATTTCTTGTGCTGGCCTGCTTTGCGCTGTCGTCGGTGTATCTCGTCGCCTACATTTTTATGCCTCAAATCGGCCCCGGCATCCTCACCTTCGACGACCCTGCCATACTGCTGTATTACAACCTTTCCGCCATTTTTGTCTTGCTTTTGCCTGATATCATAAAAAGATTTTCGGGCTTTGCAATTTCAGGCGCCATGCTGGTTGTATATGTGGCCTTTGTTTTTTCTGGGCTGTTTTTGGGCACCACGCTGAACTTTTACGGCATTTTTATCTACTGGGACCTATTTTTGCACTTTCTCAGCGGCGTATTGCTGGGCATTTTGGGCTTTGCCATGCTTGATTTCGCACAAAAAAAGATGCCGATAAAGCCGGCATCCGCCGCCATCTTTGCCTTTTGCTTCTCGATGGCGGCAGGTAAAATTTGGGAAATTTACGAATTTGGGCTGGATAGCACGATAGGCACCAACACCCAGCGATGGGCGGATGTCTATGGCGCGCCGTTTATCGGCCAGGGGGCCCTGGCCAACACCATGTGGGACATGGTGTTTAACATGACGGGCACAATCCTCATTGTGATATGGGGATATGGCCGCCTAAGGGGCAAGGGCTGGCCGCAGGGGCTGAAGATTACCAGAGCTGAGAAATAGGGGGATTTTATGTATCTGCTGGAAAATATACAACTGGCGCTGGAGGGGCTGCGCGCCAACAAAATGCGCAGCCTGCTTACGATGCTGGGCATAATCATCGGCATCTCGGCCGTTATCGGCATTGTCACCGTGGGAAATTCCATGACATATGCCGTGACGGACCAAATGCAGGCCCTGGGCGCCACAAATATCATTGTCAATGTGCAAAGCCGCGGCGGCGGCATGATGGACATGGGGCCGCCGCCAACGCCCACCGAGGCCGACCATATGACGCAGGAGATGATAGAGCAATTTGCCCATCTCCACAACGACTATATCACCGCCATCAGCCTTTCCGCCGCCGGGGGCAATGGCCGCGCCGAAGAAGGGCGGCTTTTTGCCAATGTTTCGGCCTTTGGCGTCAGCCCCGGCTATGGCCTGGCCAATAATGTGGAGATGCTTGCCGGCCGCTTTATCAACGACAGCGATGTGCTTTCCCGCCGCTTTACCGCCGTGGTAAGCCACCGCTTTGCCGAGAATATGTTTCCCCATGGCGGCGACCCCCTGGGGCAGGAAGTGCGTGTGTCCATTGGCGGCAACCTGCAAACCTTCGTCATCGTCGGCGTTTACGAGCATATACCCATGGGCGCGGGCATGGGCTTTGGGCCCGCCGCCGACAATATCAATATCCGCACGAATATGTATATCCCGATAACCACCATGAATATGATTACGGGCGCCACGCCGGGGCAATTTTTGATGTTTACCGTCATGGCAGAGCCCACCGTGGATTTTAACGTATTTGAGGGGCAGATACGCCGCTTTTTCGGCAGCTTCTACCAAAACAACCCCCGCTTTACCGTCACCACCTTCAGCATGGATATGATGCTTAACGCCACCGAGGAAATTATGGGCACATTGGCCGTGGCCGTGGCCGTAATTGCGGGCATATCCCTTATTGTGGGCGGCGTTGGCGTGATGAACATCATGCTTGTTTCCGTCACGGAGCGCACCCGCGAAATCGGCACGCGCAAGGCCCTTGGCGCCCGCAATATCTCCATCCGCATCCAATTTGTGGTAGAGGCCATCATCATCTGCGTCATTGGCGGCATGTTGGGCATTGTGCTGGGCATCGCCCTGGGCTATGTGGGCAGCCTGCTGCTGGGCTTTGCCAACTTCCCCACACTCGACATCATCGTCATCGCCGTTGTGTTTTCCATGATGATAGGGCTGTTTTTCGGATATTATCCCGCGAACAAGGCGGCGAAGCTGGACCCGATAGAGGCACTTCGGTATGAATAATTTTAGAAATATTTCTGAGAAAGGGTGTGCATGAGGTGACCTTATTGAAAAAAATCATCAGAATATTGCTTGTATTAAGTGCGCTCTTAGCTTTTGCTTCATGCGCGGATGGCGGCTTAGGCGAAGCAGAAGCAGGGGCGGGCACGCCGCCGCCAATTATAGAAGAATCCCCACCGGAAACCCTATCACCGCCTGAGCCGGAGCTATATGAAAACTCATATCCCGCACTTTCCGATGTCTGGAATTTCAGTTACTTTGAAAACAACACAGACCCCTTTTATCTTTCGGATGAAGCACCCCATGGCGATGTTTCTATGGGGCACATAGAATTTATCAGCGACAATCTATATGACCGAGTTCCGTTTTCATATCGGGAGCTGGAGACTGCGGTATGGATTGTCGAAGAGCTTCTGGCTATGGGTTATGCCTGGGACGATATTAAAATTCAGGAATTTAATTGGCAGGATGTGGCACAATTGACCGTGCCGTGGACGATGATTGAGGGCCAGCTGTTTGAAGGACACGAATTAAGACAAATCAGCCAAAATATTATCTTGACAATACCGGGGCAAAGCACACAGACCATTATTGTTGGGGCGCATTATGATTCATGGGTCGCTCCCGGGGCGGATGATAACGCGTCAGGCACTGCACTGCTTTTAGAGAGTGCGCTGCGTATGCTCCGGCAGGAACAATACTATACCCTGGTTTATGTGTTCTTCGGAGCCCATGAAATTGGTATGCTTGGGGCGTATTATCATCTTGAATCCTTATCGGAAGAACAGCGGGACAATCTGGTTCTTATGATTAATGCCGACGTGCTTTTAGGAACCCATTTCTTCTATAGGACAGGATTCATTGAAAATTATGCACATGCAGAAAATAATGTTTCCCAAAAAATACATGAGATAGCCGACGAATTGCGTGCTGCCTATGATATTGACTTGACTTTTCGCACTGTTGGGCTGGATGTAGCCATGGGCAGAGATGCGTGGCTCTTTAAAAACGAAGGGTTTACGGTGCTTGACCTTGTCGGAGTGAATGTGGATGAATATGGAGAGTTTTTTGGTATTTTTATACACACAGAACTTGATTGCATACACCATCACAATGAATTTATACCGGGAATGGCAGCAAGAGCCATGTGGTTCTTTTCGATGTTCCTTGAGAGGGCCCTTCTTGCAGTATATTGAAGGAAGGCTCTGAATGGGATTAGGTACGAATAATATTATAATACAAAGGGGAGCTAATATGTTGGCGGATATGAAATGCGCAAATTGCGCCGCGGCTTTGCAGGTTGACCTATCGGTTGGGGTTGCGGTGTGCCAATTTTGCGATTCGGAATTTATTATTGACAGGCCAAAGGGGGCCGAGGACACGGCGCCGGCGCCGGCCGCCAAAACAGTCTTTGCGCTGTGGGAGCCTGATGGGTATTATTATCCTGCCAAAGTGGGCGAAGCTTTTAACAATCTTGTAAAAGCCGACTTTTTGGACGGCAGCGTGGCCACCCTTTCGACAGGGCATATTATCGAGCTGGATGAAGCCCTGGCAACCTTGGCTTTTCAGGGTAATTGGGAGTATGGCGGCATATTTTACAAAGGCACCATTGCCAATACAAACCCATTGGTTATGAACTATGACGACGGCGAAGTTGAAATGATAGAGCTTGTGCAGCTTCGTGGTTCCAGGCGCGGCTCCAAGAAAAAAACACGCTTCTTTTAATGATTGGTGAGATATGCTTAAAATTCTTGTTGTTGACGATGATAAAAATATACGCCGCCTGATTGAGGCCTATTTGGTGCAGGCGGGCTTTGAGGTGCTTTTGGCCAAAGACGGCCAGGAGGCGCTGGATATTATGGACGCGCGGCATTTGGACATGGTGGTGGCGGATATTATGATGCCCTATATCGACGGGTATGAGCTGGTTTCCGACATTCGGCATCTGGACGACAAAATCCCCATTTTGATGATAACCGCCAAGGATGCCTTTGAGGACAAAAGGCGGGCCTTTGGCATCGGCGCGGATGATTATATCACCAAGCCCATTGATTTGGACGAGATGTTGCTGCGCATTACGGCCCTGTTGCGCCGCGCAAAAATCTCTTTGGAGCAAAAGATTGACCTGGGGGACTTTTGTATCAATGCAGAGCTGCGGACGGTGACGCGGGGCGGCGATGTGCTGGATTTGCCCAAGAAGGAATTTGACTTGCTGTTTAAGCTGCTTTCATATCCCAAAAAGATTTTCACGCGGCGGCAGCTGATGGACGAGATTTGGGGCATGGAGAGCGCCGCGGACGAGAGGACAGTGGATGTGCATATCAAGCGCCTGCGGGAGAAGTTTGAGGATTGCCCTGAATTTGAAATTGTCACCGTGCGGGGCCTTGGCTATAAAGCCGAAAGGAAGGCATAAAACGTAAAATGAAACTTTCTAAAATTTTTAATTCTATGTATGTAAAGTGGACGCTGGCTTTTGTGGCCCTGTTGTTTATAGCGCAGGCCATGACGGCGGCCTTTTCATTTCGCGGGATAATTTTGGAAACATCTGACATATTGGCCGCCAATGCAGAAGGCGCCATGCCGAGGCTTGATGACATTGATATTCAGCTGACACTGTTTGCCAGCGGCATTGTCCGTGCCATGGTGCTTAATATGGTGCTGTCCTCGGTGCTTGTTTCGGCGGCGCTGCTCACAATTATTTTCAAGATACGCAGGGTGACGGCGGCCACAAGAGAGGTTGCGCGGGGAAACTTTAATGTAGAATTGTTTACGCGCCAAGACGACGAAATTGGAGAATTGATGCGCAATTTCAACACCATGACGCGGGAGCTGCGCCAAAGCGAATATCTGAAAAAGGATTTTGTGTCCACGGTCTCCCACGAGTTTAAGACGCCCATCACCGCCATAGAGGGCTTTGCGCGGCTTTTGCAAAGCGAAAACTTAAGCGCGGAGCAGCGAAGCGAATATACCGAAATCATAATCAAGGAGACGGCGCGCCTGGGCGGCCTTTCTACGAATTTGCTGCGCCTTTCTGTGCTTGATAACAGCGATTTTATGCTCGCGCCCGATTCCACCCCCTTTTACCTGGACGAGCAGATTCGCCGCAACATTTTGCTGTTAGAGCGCGCCTGGGAAGAAAAAAACATCACCTTTGACATTGACATGAAGGAAATGCGGCATAACGGCAATGAAGAGATGCTTTTTCATGTGTGGATTAATATTTTGCAAAATGCCATAAAATTTTCGCCCCATGGTGGCACCATTGGCGTAAAAATGTCGGAGGGCGGCGGCTTTGTCACTGTGGAAATTTCTGACAGCGGCCCGGGCATCGCCCCCCAGCATCACGACAAAATCTTTACTCGCTTCTTTAAAGCCGGCAAGCCGGGGGACGATGGCAACGGCCTTGGTCTGCCCATTGCCAAGCGCATTGTAGAGCTATGCGGCGGCGAAATTGGCTTTTTATCCCAGCCCGGCGACACCACTTTCTTTGTAAAATTACCGAAATAATTGGCAATTCCTGCGCCGCGACACTTGTCCGGCAGATTTTTTTCTATTTTTTTTCAAAAAATGGTTGATTTTTGCTGTGGTCTGATGTATAATATTAAATATCTGTTTTATTTCTATTAATTTTCTGTAACAAATGCAACCCCAATGTTACAGATTGAAAACAATTTGGGAAGACTTTAAAATGATTAGAATCAACAATGCCACAAAGATTTATGAAAACGGTGCGCGCGGCGTGCAGGATGTCACGCTTAATATCGAAAAGGGCGAATTTGCCTTTATCGTAGGCAGCAGCGGCTGCGGAAAGTCCACCCTTATAAAGCTGCTGCTTAAAGAGGTGGATTTAACAGAGGGCGAAATCTTCATTAACAACGAAAATGTCACATACTTTACAAATAAGGATATACCCTTTTTGCGGCGCAAAATGGGCGTGGTTTTCCAAGATTTTCGCCTGCTGCCCAACAAGACGGTATATGAAAATGTGGCCTTTGCCATGCAAATTACGGACGCCACAAACCGTGAAATACGCCGCAATGTGCCCATGTGCCTGTCCATGGTTGGCTTGCAAAAAAAGTCCAAGGCATACCCAAACCAGCTGTCCGGCGGCGAGCAGCAGCGATGCGCCCTGGCCCGCGCCATTGTAAACAACCCGCCATTGCTTATTTGCGACGAGCCCACGGGAAATTTGGACCCCACAACGGCTTGGGATATCATGAATCTGCTTAACGAAATAAACGACAGGGGCACAACAGTTGTGATGGCCACACATGCCTGGGATATTGTGGACGGCATGAAAAAAAGGGTAATTGCCCTGAAAAACGGTTTTGTGGTTAGGGATGTGGAAAGAGGCGGTTATAGCGATGACGAATTCTACAGCTAACAAACCTGAAAACGAGACACCGATACCCAATAAGAGGTCTGATATAAAGCAAACGGACGGGAAAATAAAAAGCGGCGATTTAAAATTCCGCAATATAAAATATTATCTGGCGGAAACCTTTCGCAACCTGGTGCGCAACAAAATTATGACCATAACATCCGTCATCACCGTTGCCGCCTGCCTGCTTATTGTTGTGTTTTCCTATGCGATTGCCTCCAATGTCAATTTCATTTTGGCCTATTTGGAGACCTCCGTGCCTGTCATGGTGGTTATAGAAGACGAGTTGACAGTGCCCGAAGTGGACGCGCTGTTTCACGAAATTTTGCAGACGGAAAATGTCACAAGCGCCACATTTATAACGCCTGAAGAAGCCTTGCGAAACCTTGCAGAAAATCTTGGCATCACCGACGGCATCTTGGCGGGCTTGGAAGAGGCAAATCCCTTGGGCCGCTCTTTTAACGTAGAGCTTAAGGACATCAGGATGCAGAGCCAAACCGTGGTGGCCATCGGCTTGTTAAACGGCGTGGCCAGAGTTAATGAGGCGTCCGTAGTGACAGATATGCTGATAGCCGTAAATAATTTTGTCGGCATCTTCAGTTTTGTTGTGATGATGGTATTGGGCATCTTGTCCGTGGTTATCATCACCAACACTATTAAACTGACGGTCAATAATCGGCGCAATGAAATCATCATCATGAAATATGTGGGTGCAACCGACTGGTTCATAAAATGGCCCTTCGTGATTGAAGGCATCGTCATCGGCATCTTTGGGGCCATAATTCCCATGGGCATCATGTGGGCGAGCTATGACGGTCTGATTGATACAATTAGATACACCGATTTTCAAATGTTATTGCAGATGCCCTTTAGAACTGCCACGGAGCTTTTTCCGATTTTTGCCCCCGTTGTTATGGTTCTTGGGGTGGGCATAGGCATATTGGGCTCTATATCAGCAATGCGCAAGTACCTTAGCGTATAAAAATGGAAAATTCTGTCAACATTTTATAAAAAGTAAAAGGAGTGATTGCTAAAGTGAGCAGTAATTCAAGCAAAAAATTTGGCATAAAACAAAGTGTTGCTATAATTGGTGTGGTGCTGTCCTCCCTTTTTATCGGAAGCGTGGCCATGGCAAACAACAGCAATATTACGGAATTGCAAGAACAAAGACAATCTATCACGGACAATATTAACGCGCAGCGTGCCTTTTTGGACCAAGCGCGCAGGGAACAAAACGACACAATGGCCGAGATTGCCGCGCTGGATATCGAGCTTGCCGAGGTGACAAACGATTACTATCAGGCGGCGGAGAATTTGGCGGCAGTGACAGAGCTGCTTAACGAAGCCCAAATAGACCTTATTCTGGCAGAAGAACAAAGAGAATTGCAATTTGAGGTTTTGCGCTCTCGTTTGCGCGCTATACACGAAAACAGTCCCATGGGATACATAGAATTGCTTCTGTCCAGCGGAAGTGTTGCCGATTTTCTGAATAATATGGAGCATTTTAGCAGAATTATCGAACGCGACCACAATATGCTGGATGAGCTGAGAGAAACCGAAGAGCGTATTGCGCGCAATGTGCAGCATATTGCGGACCATCACGAAGAGGTGCAGGCGCTGACGCTGGAATTGGAAAACAGAATTGCCACCTTGGAGGGGACGCTTGCCGCACGCGGCGCCCGCATAGCCGAGCTGGAAATTGAAGAGACTTCCCATCTGGCCATTTTAGAACAGTTGGACAGCGACAGGCAGGACATCAATTTGTCTATTGCTGCGGCCACAGCCCAGGCTGATGCCGCCAGGGCGCAGCAGCGGGCCAGCACACAAAACAACCGCAACAACGTCAATGTGTCTTCCGATGCGCCTTTTGTGTGGCCTGTGGATGGCCCGAGAGGCGTAAATTCGGGCTTTGGCACCCGTACACATCCAATATCGGGACGCAGCGAATTTCATACCGGCCTGGACCTCAGAGGCTCTTGGGGGACGCGCATTTTGGCGGCGGATGAGGGGTTTGTCAGCTTTTCGGGCTGGAGAAGCGGATATGGAAACACCGTCGTCATTGACCATGGCCTAAATGGCGCCGGCCAAAGAATAACCACCTTGTATGCCCATAATTCCAGCAATTTGGTATCTCAGGGGCAGTGGGTGGAGCGCGGACAGCACATCGCCAATGTGGGCAGTACGGGCATATCAACCGGGCCGCATCTGCATTTTGAGGTACTGATAAATAACAGCCCGCAAAATCCCGGGCCTTTTCTGGGGATTAATTAATAATTTGAAAATTGGTAAAAGAGGCGGAGCAATCCGCCTCTTTTTTACGGGAGTGAAGGCATGGAAATTATGTACACAAAGGACATGGGTATAATCAGCGAGGACATGTTGGACGGTGGCTTTTTCGCCGGATGGCCCAATGCACCCGATGCTGCCGTGCATTTAAGGTTGCTGCGCGAAAGCTATTTGGCCTATGTGGCCATTGACGTATTTAGCGGCAAAGTTGTAGGCTTTATCAGCGCCATATCTGACGGCGTGCTGTCTGCATATATCCCATTGCTGGAGGTTTTGCCGCAATATCAGGGGCGAGGCATTGGCGGTGCGCTGGTGCGGCATATGCTGGCCGCCCTAGACGGCCTTTATATGATTGACATTGTCTGTGATGAGGATAAGGCGCCGCTTTATGCCAAATATGGCGCAATAATGCATGGCCGTGCCTGCATATTTCGTAATCATGAGGCGCAATCCGGCCGCGCATAACAAGCGGGCGAGCAAAGCTCGCCCCTACAAAAGCATATCCGGATATAAATTACCGTGGATTTCGTCATATGTAGGGGCGACCTGTGGTCGCCCGTTGTCAAGGCGCAACACTGTCCACCCGAAAGTGACCATACGCCTGATATGCGGGCGAGCAAAGCTCGCCCCTACAATCCCGCCTCTACAGCACAACCCTGCATCTTGGCATGTGTAGGGGCGACCTGTGGTCGCCCGCATGTCAAGATGCACGTTGTCACCCAGAAACCACGCCGCCTAAATCTAACGCGGCATCTTTTCATTCATCTTTTTTACGCGCGCGCTCCACACAATATAATTGATGATACATATGGCCGCATAAATTGCGGCGAAGATGGCGAAAAACATCAAAAATCCGCCGATGCCGCGCGGCATCCAATGCGCCAAATACGAAATTGGCAGCACTATAGCCAAAAGGGCGATGAAGAAAACGCCCGTTTGCTTGGCCAAGCCCCAGCTTTCTATACTCCAAATTACAGACGCTGCTCTGGACAGCGCGCCAAGCAGGCCGCCCAAAACTGTCACAAACACTACGGCATTAATTTCACTGCCAAGCTGCTCGGCCAGCGTCGGTACCACGGGATGAAAATATCCATCTCCTATGGCCAACGAAATTATAACGGTGATGACAAAACACACGGCTATGCCCAATGGTATGCCCAAAAGGCCGCGCTTAACTGCTTGCTTCAACATGATAAACACCTCACAATCCTAATATTTTCCTGATTTTCGCGACATAACGCCGCGACACATAGGTTGTGCTGCCATCCAAAAACCGCACGCCTATACGGCCGGAAAAGCTAAGGTCAAAATCCCGCACCTTTTGCAAATTGACAATTTCGGAATTTGATGTGCGCACAAATGTATTGCTCGGCAGGCGGTCTTCCAGCTCGTACAGGCGCAAGCGGCAGACATATTCGCCATTCTCCGTCACGACAAAAACCTTCTGCACCGCCGCGTAGATGCGGATGATTTCTTTGGCATCCAAAACAGTTGCGCTGTCGTCTTTAAAACCAACCACCACATGGGAATTTTGCCGGGAGAGGTTTTTAAACAGCTCGTTTACCTCGTCGCTCATCTCCCTAGCAATTATAAACACCGTGGTTTCGTCACAATTTGGGTCGATTTTTATTTCCACTTTCATGAAGACCACCTCCTTCGACACTTTTTCAGTATACACAACAAAAAGGCCACCCACAACAGTTTGTTGACAGGTGGCCGTAATTTGGCTATAGACGGTTTAATACAACGGGTGATGCGTCTTTCGCAGCGCAAATTCGCCGCCTACCTCGCCGCCCTCTGTGTTGACAATCATCACCCAAACCATGCCGCCGGGAAGTCCCCTTTCGTCGGCAGTAATCTGCATGGTGGCAGAGCCGCCCGGGGCCACATCCAGAACATACTCCCTCCAGGCCAATACGCCGGGGAATTCTATTACAAAGGTGGCATATACGTCGGCATGGTTGTCAAAAAACAGGTTAAGGCGGGAATTGTCGTCCCCATGAAACAGGTCAATGGCAAATTCCGTCCCTGTGTCGACATCAAATGACATGCGCTCTTCCAGATTTTCATATGTGAGGGTGATATATTCCCATTCGCTCAAGAATCTCCAAAAGCGGTCTAAAGCGAACACCGGCATAGGCTCCCCATAAATGTAAAAATGATACAGCTCGTCCATATTTTGTGTCAAAAGGCCGCCAAGCAGGGCATCCAGCACGGCGAGGCCCCGGGGCATGTCGGCCTGTGTGTCGGCAAAATGCTCGCTTAGGGCGTCATGCAGCCTAAAATCCAGTATATCCAGCAGCTCTGTGCCATATATTGCCAGGGTTTCCTCAAAGCCGGGGTCAAGGATGATGGCATCACCAAGACGGTCGTCAAAGACGAGGAACAAATCTTCAAAGATGGGCATCTCGAAAAACACATCGGCATAGTCGCCCAATATGGCATACATGCGGCCAACGGTCGCAAGCATCCTAAACATTGCCATATCCTCGTCGGCGCTCCATTGCATGGTTGTCAGCATGGTGTCTATGTAGTGATACAGCCAGTCCGGGCCGGCTTCCAGTCCCATCCACATTATTGTTCCGTCGTATGCCGTCAGCATAAAATACAGCATCTCCACAAGGTCGTCCGTGTCCATGCCGGCCTCGTTTAGCATGGCGATTATGTCAAAATCGAATTCTTCGATATGCTCCTGCGCGAC